>WQYS01000001.1 GCA_009781125.1 Acidobacteriaceae bacterium
TTCGCGCCTACATCGAGCACAAGATGGGCGACAGCGGCTCGTTGCAGAAGCTCTTCTATATTGGGCCGCAGTTCCGGCGCGAACGCCCGCAGCGGGGACGCTACCGGCAGTTCTGGCAGATCGGCGCCGAGGTGATCGGACCCGCTTCATCCGGCTCGGAAAGCCCGGTGCGCGACGCCGAGGTGCTGGAGATGCTGGCCACGCTGCTCGACGAGCTTGGCATCAAGGGCTGGCGGCTGGCGCTGAACTCGGTTGGCTCGGCAGAGGACCGCGCGCGCTACAGCGCGGCGCTGCGCGAGGCTCTGGCTCCGGTCAAGCATCGCATGTGCGCGGACAATCAGCGCCGCGCCGAGACCAATCCGCTGCGCGTGCTCGACTCCAAAGACGAGGCCGATCAGGAGATTATCCAGTCGCTGCCCAAGATTGCCGACTATCTCGACGAAGCGTCGCGCGAACACTTCGCCCAGGTGCGCGCCGCGCTCGACGCCTGCGGCGTGGCTTACGAGATCAATCCGCGGCTGGTGCGCGGCCTGGACTACTACACGCGCACGACCTTCGAGTTCACGGTCGCGGACGGCAGCGGCCTGGGCACGCAAAACGCCCTGCTCGGCGGCGGTCGCTACGACGGCCTCTCGGAGATGATTGGCGGCCCCAAGGCTCCGGGCATCGGGTTCGCCATTGGAGAGGACAGGCTGATCCTCACACTGCAAGCGCAGGCGGCAGAGGCGCAGGCGAAGAAGCTCGACGCCTACATCGCTCCGATTGGCGTGGCGCAAAACGCCGCCGCGCTAAGGCTGGCTCGCGATCTACGCCGGGCAGGATTGTCCATCGAGGTCGGCGACGGGAGTTTCCGCCTGAAGAAGAGCTTCGATGCGGCTGATAAAGTAGCCCGGAAGATTGTGATTCTTGGCGAAGACGAAGTGGCATCAAGAGTTGCAACCGTAAAAGAATTTGCGACGGGTGAACAAACAAAGGTAGCAGAATCCGATCTGACAGCATTTCTACAGGAAAAAAGACAAGCTTAACGAGGGACTGTTATTCGTCAAAAAAGTCCTCGTCGATCTTCTTGATCTCAAAATTTTCCTTTACCTCGCAACCGACGTTATAGCGGATCATAAGACGAGTGAGTTGATCGCCATCAATCAAAACAATTTGCTTGCTCAGTAACTTCACTTCTTCGCGTACCTGGTCACTATACTTCGAGGAAGTAACGAATAGCCCTTTACTGGCCTTGAAAGCATCCAGACTGGTGTAGAACTCGCGAATGGCACGAGGACCAACAGTATTTCCGTCGGCATATCTCTTGACTTGGATACAAACGCGGTCCAACCCCAGCGGGTCCTGATCGATCACGACATCAACCCCACCATCTCTCGGGCCTCCTATCCACGCCTTATGTAATGCTTCCCTGATTTCCGCCTCTGTCTTCGATCCTCCATAGCCCATTGAAAAAAGCAGACGGGCAGTCAGACGCTCCATAAAGTCCGGTTCAGCTTTACGAATTCTGGTCAACAGCTCACTGGCAAGTGTGTCGACCAATTGTGCATGCGCATTTCGCATCGTTTCATCTGGAGTATGCGTGGACTCCGAAACTACATCTGATCCTTGTATGACTTCTGATGATGCTGGAGGTTTGTCGCGTTCTTGAAATCTCTGAAATTCCGGAAATTGCGAAAGATATTTTCCTGTAATCCGTTCTGGATGTTGAGAAAGGACCTCTCTTCCTCGTTGAGAGATCGAAAAGTGAGCCCTCTTCGTAGATTCAAGCAGTCCTGCCATTGACAGATATGTCTTTGCCCATGAGACTCTGCCATTGAACAGGCGGCCACCAGATGCGTAAAGTTGATTTCTCTCGTCCTCAGTAAGGTTGAACTCATCTGCAAGAGGCTCGACAACTTTAGAGACATTCCATTCCTTTCCGTCGGCAACAAGTTTCAACAATGGCAGCATCAGGGTTTGATAATCAGGAATTGGCATGCAATCTCTTTCATTTTTATATTTGGTATCGCAAGAATTTTACCTGTTTCAGGTTGGTCTTGATAATTTAAGATCATGCTCCGAAGAGATTTTCTTGGCGGTCTTGCGGTAACGTTCCTTAGCCAATATGTCTGGGGACTGCCTGTTCCAAAGAATTGCGGGGA
Organism: Acidobacteriaceae bacterium; assembly: GCA_009781125.1. The sequence goes on from WQYS01000001.1 coordinate 2,142, forward strand.
ACTGCTGGCGAAGGCCGCTCTTGCGCAGCTTGGAGTTACCACTTCGTATGATCCCAGCTATGTTCGCATACCTTATCCGAACGGGGATGTTCCCCGCCAGACCGGGGTATGCGCCGATGTAGTCGTTCGCGCTGCTCGGGACGGTTTGGGGCTGGATCTGCAACAGCTCGTCCATGAAGATATGGTGCGGCACTTCAGCGCCTACCCTTCCATGGGAGCGAAACGTCCGGATGCCAACATCGACCATCGCCGGGTTCTGAATCTGGAGGTCTTCTGGATGCGCGCCGGAGCGAGGCTGTGGGAGCCATCAAAACCCACGGCTGGCGACGGTTTTCCTGCGCCGATTCAGGTCGGCGATCTGCTGACCTGGATGCTCGATGCGAGACTGCCGCACGTAGGCGTGGTTGTTGCGCGCGATGCTGCGACGACTCGCATCCTTCATAATGTTGGGCGTGGCGTGGAAGAGAACGATCTCGTCGTTTTCCATCCGCACCGCGCGCACGGACACTATCGCTGGCCAGCGACGTAGCGCGCGGGTCATCTCGTACAATAAAAACATTGTGACTCTCGACTTTTTAAGCGGACTACAGCGGACGCACATGTGTGGCGTTCTGCGCACGGAAAACGATCAACAGGACGTTGTCCTTATGGGATGGGTGAACCGGCGGCGCGACCACGGCGACCTCATCTTTCTCGACCTGCGCGACCGCAGCGGCATCACCCAGGTGGTGCTCGACAAGGAGACCTGCCCCGAGGCGCACGCCAAGGCCGAAGCGGTGCGCAGCGAGTACGTCGTTGCCGTGAAGGGCACGGTACGGCGGCGCGGCGCGGGTCTTGAAAACCCCAACATGCCCACCGGCGAGATCGAGATCGTGGCGCGCGAGCTGCTGCTGCTCAATGATGCGAAGACGCCGCCCTTCTCGCCTGCCGAGGACGCGATCACGAACGAAGAGGTCCGGTTGAAGTACCGCTACCTCGACCTGCGCCGCAGCCAGATGCAGAACAACCTCGCGCTGCGCCATAATGTTGCGCGGGCGATTCGCGAGAACCTGTCGGACAACGGCTTCCTTGAGATTGAGACGCCTTTCATGACCCGCTCCACGCCCGAGGGCGCGCGCGATTACCTTGTGCCCAGCCGTGTGCATCCGGGCACCTTCTACGCGCTGCCGCAGTCGCCGCAGATCTTCAAGCAGATTCTGATGATCTCGGGCTTCGACCGCTATTTCCAGATAGCCCGCTGCTTCCGCGACGAGGATCTGCGCGCCGACCGCCAGCCCGAGTTCACGCAGATAGACCTGGAGATGACCTTTCCTACTCAGGAGACAGTCTTCGGCGTCGTCGAGGGCTTCCTTGGCGCGGTCTTCCACACTGTCGGCATCGATCTGACGACGCCGTTTCTGCGGATGACGTACGACGAGGCTATCCGGCGCTACGGCATCGACAAGCCCGACATGCGCCTGCCCGCTCTGACCGATCTGTCTGCGGAACTGACGCCGGAGCTGCGCGAGCAACTGAAGGTTGAGCAGAAACTACCTGTGTTGGGCTTCGTCATTCCGAAGGTCGGCGGGCTGAGCGGCACGCAGCGGCGCTCGCTGGTCGATGAGATTCGCAGCGCCTTCGACGGCTGCGGCCTGGACTCGCTCGACACGGCGCGCTTGAGGACGAACGCCGCGTTTGTGCCGCTGGCTGATGCCATCGATGCGAAGCTGGCCGCCGAACCTACGCTTGAAGGCGGCGTAAGCCCCGAGGACCTAGTCGTCGTCATCACTCCGAAACTGGGCACGCCGGAGAAGTGGAACTACGATCCGCAGTGGATATACAAGCGCGTGGGAGCGCTGCGCCTGCAACTGGCACAGAAGTTTGCCGACAAGCACGGCCGCTTCACGCAGACCGGGACGGAAGCGGACTTCCGCTTCCTGTGGGTCACCGACTTCCCCATGTACGAGTGGAACGAAGAGACGCAGACCTGGGACGCAGCGCACCATCCGTTCACCTCGCCGCACGAGGACGACATCAAGAGCGGCAAGCTGGTCAACGACAAAGGCGCGGTGCGCGCGCTGGCCTACGACATCGTGCTTAACGGCACGGAGCTTGGCTCGGGTTCGATCCGTATCCATCGGCAGGACGTGCAGAAGCAGATATTCAGCTCACTCGGCATGAGCGACGAAGAGGCTAAGGAGCGCTTCGGGTTTTTCCTCGACGCGCTGGAGTACGGCACGCCTCCGCACGGCGGCATTGCCCTTGGACTCGACCGCATCGTGATGATCCTTGCCGGAGCGCAAAGCCTGCGCGAGGTCATCGCTTTCCCCAAGACGGCCAAGGCCATCGACCTGATGGTCGATGCTCCCAGCGCTCCGACCGAGCAGCAGATGAAAGAACTGCACCTGAAGACGGCTGTTCGCAGTTAGTCGGCCTGCAAAACAGATGACACAGAAGCCCGGTCCTGGCCGGGCTTTTGTGCAAGCTCTTTAAACAGAGACTCCGGCGCGAGCGGCACTTGCGGATAGAGCGAGGACACTCGGTTCTCGACGAACAGCTTCACCATCAACGGATCGAGAATAAGTTCCTTGAAGAGAACGACCGCCGTCTGTGCGGGAACCAGCCACGGCAGGCGGCGAGTGGTCTTGTGATTTTCCTGCTTTGATGCGAACTCCCACCGGGCAAACTCCGGGTATCGCTCCGCGTGTTGATAGAAGTAGTCCTGCCGGTTCAGGTCCACGCCGCAGAGAACGATGCGCTTGTAACCCATGCGAACAGCCAGCGCCAGCATGGCAATCGCCGAGCCGCCGTACTTGAAGAGCCACTCGATCCGAGTGCTTTCGGAGAAGGTTCCAAGTGATTGCATGTACCGGATTCCGTAGCGGAGTTCCTCCTCGCTGCGCGCAACCACAGGCATGGAAAAGCTCACGTACATCTTCTTCTTCATGTCTTCGGGAAGACTGGTTACCGTCTGCGTGTGGTCGAGCGGAACGATTTCGCTGATAATCTTCAGCGTATGGATATAGTCTCGCGCGCGGCGTTCAAGAACCATCTGAAGCGCTCGGTAGAGCGCGGGATGATCGATGCTGGAGACGCTTTCAACGTGATAGAAGCGGGGCACAAAGGGATGGATCGGCCAGAAGTTAAGCCCCACACTATCGTGTTTAGCGATGATCTTCCACTTGGATTCAGAGATATAGTTAACTGACCATGCGCTGCCTAGAACGAAAAGTGTTTCACTTTGCTTATAACTTCGTAGATCAATACTGCTGAGTAGGGGCAACCCGGCTATGTCCGCGGCCTCGGCAGCACGCGCATATTCCGCTCGCAGCCGCTGGTGATGATACAGGCGGCACAGCAGCGGATGCGGAAGTTGTTTGGCTAACAACGGAATCAGGTTCATCTCCTCGGATAACTCCTCAGATGACATAACTCCCGACGGCGTAAGAGTCAAGGTTCTGGCCAATCCACTCGGCGGTTTGTACAAGGCCTTCACGTAAAGAAATCTTTGGTCTCCATGCTGTGTGTCGCTGAAGTAGGAGACTGCTTGCGCAAAGACGATCTACTTCGCTGGCCTCCGGACGTAGCCGTATTTCTTCGCAGTCTATCTGGCGTCTTATCCCAAGCACATCGAAGATCATCTCAGCCAGTTCGTTGATCGAGGTCTCTGTGCCGCTGCCTATGTTCAATGTTTTGCCAATGGTTTCGGGCGTTTCGGCAATGGCAAGAAATCCATCTACAGTGTCGGAAACAAAGTTGAAGTCACGTGTAGCTGCTAGATTTCCCAGCTTCACAAACGGCTGTGTAAGAACCTGCGTCATAATCGCCGGAATCACGGCGCGCGAACTCTGACGTGGCCCATATGTGTTGAAGGGACGGGCAATCGAGACCGGAACGCCGAACGAACAATAATAGGATTCAGCAATCTTATCCGCGCCGATTTTTGTCGCGGCATAGGGTGACTGTCCATGCAGCCTGTGATTCTCGTCAATTGGCGTGTACAGCGCGGAGCCGTATACCTCACTCGTCGATGTGCAGATAACCCGCTCAGTTCCATATCGCCGTGCCGCTTCAAGGACATTGAGCGTACCTTCGATATTGGTTTCGACGTACGAGCGCGGCGAGTGATACGAGTAAGGAATTCCGATCAACGCCGCAAGGTGAAAGATAACATCGACATCCTTGGCAGCATGAAGAACGCCTTCCACGTCACGTATATCTCCGTGGACGATCTCCAGTTCAGAGCGCATAGCAGATGCCGACAGCCAGCCCTGAGACCCCTGAGAGGTATAGCGGAGAAGGCATCGAGTCCGCGCCCCCAGACACGCAAGATGTTCGGCAAGGTGGCTGCCGATAAATCCGCCTGCGCCGGTAACTAGTACGTGGCGGTTTTTCCACGAGAAGGAACTCATTGACGTCTTAGCCTCCATAGTTACACCATGTCCTTGGCGGTGCCTGCGATGGATGCGCGCTCGTATTCTTCTCTCTGTCCGATATCCTGCCAGTATTCACGTACAGGGAAGCAGATGACGCGCTTGTTAGCCTGGATCAGGCTTGTAATTAAATCCGGCATGTCGTAGGCGCAGCTGCGCGGAATCATCGCGCACACGCAAGGTTGAATCAGATAGATTCCGGCGCTGACAAAATGACGGGATCGCGGCTTTTCGATAATGCTAACTGCGTTAATGCCATCGGTGCTGATGACACCATAAGGTATCTGCACCTCATACTGCCGTACGGCGATCGTCATGTCAGCAGAGTGCTCACAATGAAACTCCAGCATGGAGCGGAAATCAATCGAAGTAAGGATATCTCCGTTGACCACCAGCAGAGGAGTATCTTTCTCTGAGGCCCTCGCCAGCGAACCAGCCGTGCCCATGGGCTGCCCCTCATCGACATACTCGATCTCGACGCCGAAGTTCTTTCCGTCCTGAAAGTGCTCGACGATAGTCTCTGCCAGATAGTGCGTGGAGATACTTACATGCCGAATCCCAGAGGCACGGAGCTTCGTGACTAAGTGTTCGAGTATTGGCTTTCCATTGACTATCAGCATCGGCTTGGGACATGTTTCCGTCAGCGGCATGAGCCGTTTGCCAAAGCCTCCTGCCATGATGAATCCATCGAGATGCAAAGCAGTATCGGCGATATAGTCGGAGTCCACAGCAATATCTACAACTCGATTTTCCTTGTCAACCAGCGGAACCTGCCGTATGTGGAGCTCTGTCATCAGGCCGAGCAGTTCCTCTCTGGACGCGCCGGCTACGGCTGTTACCGGCAAGGTGTTTCGACCGCGATCATAGGGAGGACTTAGTAACTCGCCCACACGTTGAGTAAGTTCGAGTCCCAGAAGAATTGCCCGCCGCACATCGCCGTCAGTAATGGTTGCGACAAGCCTTCTCTGGTCATCGACCACAAGCGCGATGCCCAGGGCGCAGCGATCCATTAGGCTCATCATGCTGCGTATTGCGTCGGCTCGCGTGACGAGTGGAAGCTCGCGTGACGAATTCGTCGGCATAGATGCTCTCCGCTGGAACGCATAAGCTCCATTAAGACAACAACTGCTAACTTGTAGTCACTCAGTGTTTTGTGCTGGGCCAGTTACTAATTACTATTCCGTCAATGTATTTCTGCAACCAAGGATGCTATCTCTCCTATTCATGCGTTGCTTCCAGTTCCGTATTTTCATCAAGGAAGTAACGCGATAACCATGGAAGCCGTATCAGTCCATCACGCAGCTTCAGTTCAGCAAGATGAAAATCGGCAGCAGTATCGATGTCGATGGCTCTGACATCTGGGATGTTCAGCAACCGATGCGGGCGCTCAAAGTAGCCGGGCTTCTCGGAGTTCGCTACATGATCGCGCCGCCACAGGTACAACATCCCATTAATTCTGTAAATGGGGGGAACGTCCTGCCTTCTTTCATATTGTTCTCCGTTGGGAAAGCTCTGACGCATATATCCGTCTTTTGCCTTATCGATGCAGGTCCAGCGCGGATTGAATGCAGGTTCCGAAACTGCAACTACACCTGCGGCACAGTCGTCTTGTTCCAACAGGCGCGTGGCTTCGGTAACATCCTCGGGCAAGCGCCCCGGACTAGTAGGTGAAAGTAGTAAGACGCTGTTGTAGAAACAATGCTCGCGTGATTCCATCTCAGCCAGAGCATGTTGGAGGACCGGCCACATTGGCGTCGAGTCGCGCGCCAGCTCTGCGGGACGAAGGAAGGGAACCTCTGCGCCAAGATCACGCGCCACAGATCGAATCTCCTCGCTGTCGGTCGATACGATGTATCTCGTAATCTCAGGGCAGAACGCCGCGAATCGAATAGAGTGGCCAATCAAAGGCAGTCCTGCAAGTACGCGAATGTTCTTGGAGGGCAGGCCCTTCGAGCCGCCACGGCACGGAATCACGGCAAGCATCGGGTGTACTGTCATGCGCATCCGTCCTTATCGGAGAATCGGAAGATTATAGGGCCAGGGTGCGTTCGGAAGCCGCCGTATCGATTCAAACCGGCTGCGGTCAATAATATAGTTGAGAGAATGATAAGCGTGCGAAGGACCGTGAAAGCTCTTTTTGTAAGCTGCAATACCGTCTGCCTGCTGCATTCCTCCACCAAGCTGCAACAACTTACAACCCTGCTGACGCGCCCACCTGGCCTCTTCTATATTCAACAACGTAGAAGCACCGGTCCGGCGTCCTGTCTGGTTGACCGCGGAAAGATGGCCATAGGCATACCGTCTTCCTGATAAGGCAACATTTGCTCCAACCGGTTCATTATCTTTCCAGGTAATTACTACTCCCATCTGCTTTCCCATGCTTGTTAATCCAGAAAAATACTCTCGTGGAAACCTGTAAAAGCGTTCGGAGCTGTGCTGGTCCATTAACTCGCAATAGAGAGAATAGAAGATATTCAAGCTACATTCAACATCCTGATCGTCACCGCTTGCCCATGTTACATGAAGCAAGCGCTCTGCCAGACGCACGTCGCCATACCTGCCATGACTCATATTTTTCGGAAGATCCAGTTTCTCGTCCCAGTTCTCGCAGTTGATGGAGTAAGTCATTCTCGAGTGCATTAGGATTATATCTTCGTCAAATATAAGCTCCATCCATTCCTGTTGTCCGGCATAAGGATGAAGCCGTATTACACAGCAGACGATACCCGTGCTTCGGCAATAATCATGTAGTTGATCGAAGAAGAGCCGGAGCGTTGCGGCGCTAGCCAGCTCCGAAGGAGATAGATTCAACAGTCCGCCATAGCCATAAGGAGTGAAAGCATCCAGCCACTTATAGTCAGCGCCATCAGCAGTCGAACAACGAACCAGAAGCGGGGCCATGATCCGGTGCGATGCGGAGCCGCCAATCACGGCTATTGGTTCCGTCTGCTCGATCACTGCGGTTGCAGACACATATTCAGGCAGGTAGTAGACATCGGACAAGGCGCTCGCTTCTACCAATTCTCGCCAGCGCTTAGCGTCCTCGCAATTTGTAGCAGACAGGGTTTCTGCAGTCATCTCCGGCATGGCGGCGCCTGCTATGAATCTGGTTTGCGACATGTAACAACCAACTGCTCAATTAGATGCTGTTCGTTGTCCAGTGTTCTTGTAATTCTCTCCACAGCCAGGAGTTGAAAACGATGAAAGATCACATCCACCCGGTCGCGGGACAGAAACAGGCAGAATCCGCTTCCAGACAACGGTCCTTCGGGGATATTCGTATAGCCATCCTGTTCAATCCTGTCTCCTTGTCCATAGCCCCACGTCCGGTTGCTGAAGAAGGAAGAGAGAAATGGAGCGCCGGGCCGCAGCACGCGGTGGACCTCGTCAAGCGCGCGCTCCACGGCTGCCAGCGGATTGCAGTACAAGCTGACATTTTCGACTGCGCCGTCAAACACAGCATCCGGCCAGGGCAGACGCGCAAGGTCTCCTACGCGCAGATCGGCTGAGAGACCTTCTCCTGCCAAGCGCTGCTGCGCTTGCTGAATCGCTGTGCTGGAGCCGTCAATTCCGCTCACAGTGAATCCTTCCCGCACCATGAACCACACGTTCGCGCCCGGACCGCATCCTACTTCGAGGAGGCGAACCTGGCTTCGCTCCTTGGAACCATAAAATGACTGCGCGATGAATCGAACAATATGTTCCGGAGGGTACTTACCCCATTTTTTATTGCGGAAGACTTTCTCCCAGATCGGATCCCATGTTCCTGTTTCCGGTCTAATCTTAGTTCCAACCGCAATCGAGTTGCCCATGAGGCCTCCTGTGCTGTGGATTGGATTCGTAGCTTGTTCCTGAAGCTGTATCGTTCTAGCGATTAAGGAGTATCCATGACTATGTACGCGGAAAGCAAGACTATCTCCATCGCCGGACGCAAAGTTGGTTCTGGCCAGCCATGCTTCGTCATCGGTGAGGCTGGAGTTAACCACAATGGCAACCTGGAGTTAGCTCGCGCCTTGGTCGATGTGGCCGTCGATGCGGGCTGTGATGCTGTCAAGTTTCAGACCTTCAAGCCTGATAAGGTGTGTTCTCCGATGACTCCAAAAGCTGCCTACCAGATGGATTCAACGGGTGAATCGCAGATGGAAATGGCAAGAAAATTAGAACTCTCCTTTGATGCTTTCCGCGAGCTTCATAGCTACTGCCGTTCCAGAGAAATTATTTTTTTATCCACTCCGTTCGATTACGAGAGCGCAGACTTTCTTGCCAGCTTGCCTGTACCTGCCTTCAAGATTCCGTCCGGCGAGCTGACGAATCTATTCTTTCTGGAGCACATGGCCCGCAAAGGCCTGCCGCTGATCGTTTCCACTGGAATGGCGACGATGGACGAAGTAACTGTTGGCGTCGAAGCTATTCGTGCAGCAGGAAATTGGGAGATGATCCTGCTCCAGTGCGTGAGTAACTATCCTGCCAGTCCTTCCAGCATGAATCTGCGAACTATGAAGACTATGGAGAAATCTTTCAGTGTAGCTACCGGTTTGTCGGATCATTCCGAAGGCGTCGAGATTGCCTTTGCCGCTGCTGCGCTCGGAGCCAGCGTCATCGAGAAGCACTTCACGCTGAGCCGGCGTCTCCCCGGCCCGGACCATCGTGCCAGTCTCGAACCGCACGAACTTGTGCATCTGGTTCGCGGGATTCGGGAGATCGAATCGGCGCTCGGCGACGGCGTAAAGGCTCCTGCCGCCGAAGAGTTGAACACCGCGGAGGTTGCCCGCCGGTCGCTGGTGGCGTCGCAGTTTATTCCAGCGGGATCTTTGCTTACCGTGGAGATGCTCGACATCCTGCGACCTGGCACCGGACTTCCACCTGCCATGCGAAATCAGTTAGTAGGACGCACTGTGCAGCAGGATATTGAAGCTGGCACAGTTCTTGAGCTTGCTATGTTTGGGACGAGGCATTCATGACCGGGCTCTCCTCTGACGCCGTGGTAACTCCCGACTTATCGGTAGCAACCGAAAGTAGCTACTCGACACAAAGTATTGTGCAACGGCTTGCACGTTCGTTTGCGGCTTACGGAGTCGCCAACTTCGGGATCCGCGCGCTGAACTTCATTTTTCTGCTAGTCTATTCGCACTTTCTTCACCCCTCCGACTTCGGAACTATATATATGTCAGAGATCATCGCAGCATTTCTTGTGATCTTTGCGGGGCTTTCTATCGACAGCGCCTTGCAGCGTCTGTACTTTCAGCACTATCATAACCGCGCAGAGCTTCAGAGTTACCTGGGAAGCACAATTCGTTTCGGCTTCTTATGGATGGCAGTCTTTCTTGCTCTGACCTTTGTTTTCGGAGACAGGATTGCTGCTTCGCGCGTTGCCGTGCCGTTTTATCCATATATTGCAATGGCTTCGGTAACTGCATTTGCTACGCAGGGAATCCAGCTTCGTCTGGCAATCTATCAGGCATCAGGCCGCCCGCAGTTATACGCAGTTTTGTCGTGCGCTCTGGCGTTATTCACTGCTGTAAGTTGCTTATATAGCGTGGCCGTTCGTCATGGCGGAGCCGTGGGAATGCTTCAGGCAAAGCTGGTAGCTGCTTTACTTGTCTTTCTGGCTGCAGTATGGACTATGCGCTCGCTCCTATCGAGTCAATTTCATTGGAAATATGTTTGTGAATCTCTCCGCTTTGCCTTGCCGTTGATTCCTCATATGGTGATGGCGAGCGGGCTTGTAGTTGCCGATCGGTTCATCCTTCAGCACTACCGCGATTTGAGTGAAGTAGGTATCTATTCGCTCGCATACACGTGCGGCATGGTGATGTATCTGGTTACGCAGTCGCTTTCGCAGGCGTGGTTGCCTATGTTTTTCGATCTGGCAGGGCGTGGCGAGCGCAGGACGCTGGGAGATATCTGTTCGGGATTGATGGTTTTTCTAGCTGTGCTCGCCTGTCTGGGTATCCTGCTTTCGCCGCTGTTTGTAACTATCGTGCTTGACTGGCGTTATCACGCGGCTGCGCGCATCGTTCCGCTGGTTGTCATAGGTTATCTGTTTCACGCGCTGTTCTCGCTCTTCGACCTTTCTATCCTCCATGCAAAACGCACATCGATGGTCTTTTACATCAGCCTTATAGCATTTACTGTCAATATCGCACTGAATCTGTCTGCGGTTCCGCGCTGGGGAATGTATGGCGCGGCCTGGGCGACCACGTGCGCCTACGCGGTCGAGGCTCTGGGAGCATTTTTTCTGACGCAAAGGTTCTTTGCGCTTCCATATAGAGCATCTGAAGTTCTAATAGCTCTGGCAGTTACAGGCGGAGCGCTCGGACTAACTCAACTGGGCTGGATACATGGATGGCTGCTTTTCTTGTGCGCTCTCTTATCGGTTGCCTCGCTTGTATTTGTTGGCCGCTATCATGTTGGCGGCGTCTTCGGCCTGGTCTGGAAGACACACGACACACTTTCAACCCTCCAGGAGGGTGAGCATTGATCGCTTCATTCAGGCCCGTTTCTATCATCGTTGTTGTAATCCTGATCTGTGCACCGGATACCTATGTCCATGCGCAGATAAGTACACCTGAAAGTACGATTACGCCGCCTTCATCGACTTACCCGGCGAGCTCTGCCAACCCGGCGTCACAGCCGGCACAGGCGGCAGTGCCCCTCGGAGACCAGTCGCATTACATTATTTCGTCTGGCGACGTGCTTGAAGTAACTGTCTTCGGCGCTCCCGATCTATCGCAACGTGCGATTGTGAATAACTCCGGAGATATCTATCTGCCGCTGATTGATAACATTCACGTCGCTGGAATGCACATCGAAGACGCGCAGACGGCGGTCGAGCAGGCATTCCTCAAGCGCGACGTGCTGAAGTCGCCGCATGTAAGCATCGTGGTTACGAACTTCTCCAGCGGTGTGATTCTAATGGGCGAGGTTGCGCGGCCCGGCTTCTATCCGATTGTCGGCTCGGGGAGGCTCTTCGACATCCTCGCCGAAGCCGGAGGCATCACACAGACCGCCGGTCAGGCTATAACTATTACCCACAAGAACGGAGTAAGTCAGCAAATGGTGCATCTATCGAGCGACGCTGCGCAGTCGTTTGCAGCCAATGTGCCCATGCAGCAGGGCGACATGGTAATCGTCTCTAAGGCAGGCGTGATCTATGTAGTTGGCGAAGTGCTCGCGCCCAGCGGCTTTCTGATGGACGAAAAAGGACAGTACAGTGTCATGAAGGCGGTTGCGATGGCGCATGGCCTCACGAAACTAGCCCAGAGCGGAAAGGCGCGCATCGTGCGCAAGACACCGTTCGGTCAACAGGAGATTCCGGTTCGACTCAATAAAATACTGCATTCAAAAGCACCGGACGTTCCGATGCAGGCTAATGACATTCTGTTTATTCCTTCCAGCAAATCTAAGATGGCTGCCGTGCGAGCCGCCGATGTAGCTGTTTCGCTGGCCTCCGGCGTTGCTTACTATGGCATATATCACTAGAAGAATCAGGGTGCCCATTCATGACGCAGTCTTTTTGTGTCATAAGTGGGGTTTGGCGGCCTGTTCGAGAACTCTTTCTATGGCTGTGGCAGTGTCTTCCATGTCGCTCTCGTCGAGCGTCGGATGAACAAGAAACATCAGGGCCGTCTCGCCTAGTTCTTTTGCAACAGGCAGCCGCCGAGGAGGACGAAGCTCCTGCGAAAATGCCTGCTCTAGATAAATCTCGCTACAGCTTCCGGAATAGCAAGGAACTCCCTCGGCATTAATTGCATCCAGAATGCGTTGCCGATTCCATCCGCAGCGCAATTGATCTAATTCGAGAAACACATAGTACTTGTAATACGAGTGAGATACATCTTCGGGAGGAATCGTCAGACGCAGCGCAGGGGTCGCGCGAAGCCGCTCATTCAGAATGCCTGCGAGCCGTTGACGCGCTTTTACAGACTGTCGGAGCTTTTGTAACTGCACGCGGCCAATCGCGCTCTGCATCTCCGTCAAGCGCCAGTTAGTGCCAAAGCTCTCATGCAGCCAGCGGAACCCTTCTGTATGCTGCCGTAGATACACGGCATTGTAGCTCTTGCCGTGGTCCTTGAACGCCCAGGCGCGCAACCATAAATCAGTGTTGTTAGTCACAAGCATTCCACCTTCACCGCCGGTCGTCATGATCTTATCCTGACAAAAGGAAAAGGCTCCGCAATCGCCCATCGAACCCACGGGACGCCCCTTATAAGTACCTCCATGTGCCTGTGCGCAGTCTTCGATGACCTTCAGATTATGTCTTGCGGCAAGATCGAGGATAGGGTCCATGTCGCAGGGCCATCCGGCAAGATGAACGGCAATGATGGCCCGCGTGCGCGGCGTAAGCACGGCGCGAATCGTATCCGCCGTGATGTTCTGCGAAGTGCGATCGACATCCGCCATCACGGGCACGGCTCGGTGCATCACGGCGCAACTGGCGGAGGCAATAAACGTGCGGCTGGTTACAATTACCTCGTCACCTGCTCCAATTCCGAGAGCGATTAAAGCCAGCTCCAGCGCCAGGGTGCCATTGGCGAGAGCGATGGCGTGTTTGGTGCTGCAGAAGGAAGCAAACTCTGTTTCAAACTGCCGTCCTTCATTGCCGGTCCAGTAATTGACACGGCCAGAGGCAAGCACGCGCGCAGCAGCATCGATCTCCTCGTGAGAAAACGATGGCCACGGTGCAAAGGAACGGCTGCGCAAAGCAGAACCACCTTCTATAGCCAACTTGTAACTCGAAATAGTTTGAATATAGTTGTTCATTCTGAATTAACTTCGATGCGCTAATTCCTTCACCGTGCGAGCCGGAGTGCCAACTGCAACAACCCAGTCTTCAATATCGTGAATTACCGTAGAGCCCGCTCCAACAATGGAGCCTGTGCCGATCCTGAGATTAGGAATCACGTTCGCACCGATGCCAAGCCATGCGAGATCGCTAACATGAACGTTGCCACCGACCGCCGCTCGGGGAGAGAGGTGAGCAAAGTTTCCTATAGTGCAGTCATGCTCTACAACCGCGCCCGTGTTGATGATGGCTCCTGCGCCTACAACAGTATCAGGATTTACAACCGCCTGCGCCATGATGACCGCGCCCGCCGTGATCTTTGCCGAGCTGGCGATCGTAGCAGCCGGATGAATCGCGCTCACAAGGCGAATGCCTGCCTGAATACAGTGCTCCGCAATCACGCGGCGGCACTGGTTATCGCCAACTCCAAGTGCTACGGTGGTCCGCCTGAACCGCGCTTCAGCAGCCAGCCACCGGGCATCGCCTAAAATCTTCATCGACGGGCTGGGATTTGAGTTAGGATTCGAGGTGGAGTTACAGTCATCGATGAAGCCTTCGATCTCAGCGCCGCAGACGCGGAGAATATCGGCGACGACACGCCCATGTCCACCTGCTCCATATACGATGACTGGACCAGTTAGTATCATCTCGGTTCAGCTCCGAACTTCTTTCCAAACTTTTCCATAGTTACGTGGCCCCGGTGACTGATCCCTTCCCGCCGCAGTACCTTGCCCATGGTTACCAGTAAGATGCGAAGATCAAGTCCGAAACTCCAGTGTCGAACGTACCACGTATCCAACTGAAGTTTCTGCTCCCATGCAATTGCATTGCGTCCATTGACCTGCGCCAGGCCAGTAAGTCCGGGCCTCACGCGGTGCCGCTCCGCCTGCTCGTCCGTGTAGAGCGGAAGATATTCCATCAGCAGAGGCCTCGGTCCTATCAGGCTCATCTCTCCCTTCAACACATTCCATAGTTGTGGAAGCTCGTCGAGGCTGGCTCGTCTCAGTAATATCCCAATCTTAGTAAGACGCGCTGCATCCGTTGAAGGATCTATCAAAGAAGACTTCGACACAATCATGGTGCGAAACTTCAATAACGTAAATGGACGAGCGGCACAGCCAGGCCGCTGCTGGCGAAACAAAATAGGCCTGCCCATGGTTACCCCGACTGCAAGCGCAACAACAGCCATAACCGGCAGGCACACTAGCAGCATCACTAACGCAACCGTGAAGTCGAAGGCTCTCTTCGCGTGTTCGCCTAAGGAGGGGTAACGCATTGTTTTAGCACCTCTGCGCGAGTTTCGGCAAGAGAACATCCTCGCTCGGCAAGCAACGACTTATAAAACGAAAGCAGCGACTCCCACGCTGTTTCCTTGCGGAATAGACTGCAAACGCGATCCCGTCCAAGCTGACCCATGCGCTGCATTCGCGGCGGATTTGAAAGCAGTGTCCTGATTGCCTCAGCCAGTTTCGAGACATCGCCAACAGGAGTCAACAGTCCGGTAACATTGTTCTCTATGGCATCCCGCGCGCCAGTTGCGTCCGTAGTAACTACCGGAAGTCCTGCGGCCTGCGCTTCGAGGATCGTATTAGGCATGCCTTCCCGGTGTGTCGGCAGCACAAAGAGATTCATCGCAAAATAGTATTGTTCTATCTGAGATGTGGAGCAGACCCAAAGAATTCCTGCATCTTGCACAACAGTTTGTTTTACGCATTCAGGAACTGGATCGCCTGCTTCATATTCTCCTACCAGCAGCAGAACGGCATCCGGAAAGATTTTGCGCACTGATTGAAATGCAACAATCAGCTCAGTGATCCCCTTGTCGCGCGTGAACCTCGCTGCAAAGCCGATGACGAACTGATTGTCACGGATGCCGAGACTCCGACGCAGAGCCACAGCCTCAGCTAGTCTTCCAGGCGTGCGCGCGAATCGGCCCGTATCTACGCCATTGCTGCTCCCCGCTCCGAGCACTACGGTTTTGACTTGCGGAACTAAACCTAGATCCACAGCTTTCGCACGTAGACTCGGACTTACACAAATTACGTGATGCGCGCAGGCGCAGGCGATTTTTTCCGTAAAAGTAAGAAGTATTCTTCTGGTTCCCGTAGCAGTTTCAAGACGCAGCCCGCGCAGAGTATAGACACGGCAAGGCACGCGCGTGAGCCATGCGGCAAGCCCTGCCAGCAGTCCGGCCTTCGGAGTGCCGAAGTTACAGACCACCGGTCTAACTCGGCGAAGAAGCCTCCATACGTTCACCAGAGACTGTATATCCCGCAGCGGCGAGATCTCTCTCTTCATCGCCACAGCAAATACCGGGATACGCTCAATAACTCCTATCCGGGTGAGTTCTTCACCAGGACTGGCGAGCACGGCAGGCATGAAGCCATGCTCACGAAGGTAAGCCAACTGTCCGCGCATCAGCACAGTGCTGATCGAGTCGGTCACGGCATGGAGTACAAGTGTACGGTCCGTACTCATCGAGCCTCCCTGGTCAAATTACTAATTGCTTCAATAGAACTCCCGGCCAGCTGACGGCGGCTTTCATCCAGCCACGCCTGAAACATTAGAATGTCCCAAAGCTGGTACTCCCAGTTGCACTTACCTGTAAGATGTTCGCGCCACATTGCAAGGATGGGTTCCGGATGAAAATATCCATCACTGCGGATACGATCTTCCCCAAGAAGAGGTTCAGCCCAATCCCTGAGCGGACCGCGCAGCCAGGATGCGAGTGGAATATCGAATCCAGACTTGGGACGATCTACTAACTCCCTGGGCACATAACGGTATAGAACCTGACGTAGAATCCATTTTCCTTGTCTGGCGCGAATGCGCATATCGAGCGGCAAGCTCCATGCAAATTCGGCGACGCGATGATCCAGCAAAGGAACGCGGCCCTCAAGGCTGACAGCCATTGTGGCCCGGTCCAGCTTGACCAGAATGTCGTCCGGCAGATAGCCCATAGTATCCAGATACATCATCTCTTCGGCTGGATGCGGCAGAAGCGGACGATGATTCCCAGCAGTCCATGCAGTCAGTTTCGTTGCATTGCTAACTATTTTTTCCGGATAAGGCCAGTGCGAAACTAGGCATTCGTAGATGTTATCTGAGTCAGTGCTTTCCACAAGCGATGCTAGTTTGTGCAGCTTGTATCCGGGCATCCGCTGCCGCCATCTCGCTGGAGTAGCTGGAGAATAGAGACGAAACAATAAATTCCACCTATGTGGAGCCACCGAGTGCACGCCACGCGCGCCAACTTTCCGTAAGAAGCGCGGGAGATGGTGCAGCCGTCCAGCGGCATCACCCCAGACATGGCGGTTATACCCTCCAAAGATCTCGTCGCCGCCGTCGCCGGTAAGACTTACAGCTACATGTCTTTTTGCAAGCCTGGAAACTAACAGCGTGGGAATTTGTGAGATATCGGCAAATGGCTCGTCGTAGATTTGCGGCATTAAAGGCAACAAACTCATTATCTCTTCAGGAGTTATATAGAGTTCTGTATGCTCTGTGCCAAGATACCGTGCGACTTTTTGCGCATCGGTAGCCTCATTGAACTCTCGATCATGGCTGCCTATCGAAAATGTTTTGACTGGCTTGTCGCTCTGTGCCTGCATCAGGGATGTAACTGTCGATGAATCAACCCCTCCTGACAAAAATGCGCCCAAAGGAACATCAGAGCGCATCCGGATGCGAATGGCATCGCGTAACAGGTGGTCAAGTTGATTGGTGGTGTCCTGCTGATTCATCGCAGTTAGAGTTCGCTGGTCAATAACTTTGCCGAGAGACCAATACTTGTATGGCCTTAATTGAAGATTGCTGGCAGAGACCTTCAACAGGCTGGCAGGAAGCAGTTTGCGGGCATTTCTATAGATAGACCATGGTGCGGGGATACAGCTATACCGCAGATACAGTGAAACTGCTTCTCGATCAATCTCGCTCACGAAACAAGGGTGAGCACGCAGCGCCTTCAACTCCGAGCCAAAGAGCATGGTATCACCTGCGAGAGCGTAGTAAAGAGGCTTTTCGCCAAAGCGGTCGCGGCCCAGGGTGAGAGTTCTTTCGCGCCGATCCCAGACAGCAAAGGCAAACATTCCATTGAAGCGGACAACCGCAGCATCTACACCCCATCTCTCAAACGCCGCCAGCATAACCTCCGTATCCGAATGGCTTCGAAAGGGATAGGTCTGTTCTACGGCGGATAACTCGTTTTTCAAATTCTCGAAGTTATATATCTCGCCGTTGAAGACAAGAACATAGCGGCCACTCGTAGACTGCATGGGCTGGTGTCCTGCCGGAGAGAGATCAAGAATAGCTAACCGGCTCATGCTGAGCGCAATTCCAACATCGCTATCGATCCATACTCCGGAATCGTCAGGGCCTCTATGGCGCAGAACCTCCGCCATGCGCGCTGCTGTGGTTCGCAGATCGTCAGCTGAACTTGCGCAATTCAGTTCAAGAAAGCCGCTGATACCGCACATCTGGTTTACCCTCGGTTCAGACTAAGCTGGGATACGTTCAACGGGCAGGCCATGACGAGAGTGGCCCAGCCAATGATTCTTTCGTGTCTTTCGAGTAACTCGCGCGACAGATGACCTTGGTGTTATGCTTAGAATCATCAGCGCTAACGGCGTGAGCATAATTCGTTCTCGCAGTAGGATTCCAAAGTTACCAATCGAAGCGCCGAATGTAATCAGAAATATAACGGAATACATGAAGAGAAACCCAATATATGGTTCTCGCCAACGCTTAAGAGTAAGCCATAACTCGCGGCGCCGTGTCCATGATAGAAATATCCAAGCTGCTGATTCAATAACCGAGACAATGGCCAGGCTGTTTGTCATCTCCCATGGAAAAGGCCGGAACAGCAAAAATGGAGACTCAGCAACTCTTACGAGAAGGGAGGCACCTGCACTGAAGGACGAACCTCCTATCTGGCTGTTTTTGCTGACCATATCGACCTGTTCAACTGCGCCCGGGGAGTGTCCGCTCCGTGAATCTAGAAGGCTTCCCGTCTCTCGTATGGACTTGTGAATCAGAGTATAAGTACCTATAACAAGCGCCGGAATAAGAACGATCCGTACCGCCTTAACAAGAACACTTCTTTTAACTCTATTGGACTTATTCGCAGCATAAGGAAATGTCATAGCTATCGCAAGCATGGCGGCAATATGCGGACGAATAATCCAGGCTCCGCTTAATCCGACGGCGCAAAGCAGAAATCCCTTCAGATCATGCCGCTGTGCTACACGTGCAAATCCAAGACTGCTGGCTGCAATAAATAACTGCATCAGAGCGTCCTTGCCGACAAAACTAGACCAGAACAGCACAGACGGCATCAGCAAGGCAAGAAGTCCGAAAAGCCATCTATCCCCTGAAGGGAAGGCAAACCTGAACGCGCGGTAAAACAGATAACTTCCAGCAAGAGATAGCAGTGAAAAAACAACAAAGAGAGCAGGCAACGCATCGCCAAGCAAGAGCGTAGCCACTCCGCTCAAATTATAAATCAGATTCGTTCCCCAATATGGAGCCGGAAATGCGCTCCAGCCCAGAATAGCGAACTGGCTTGCACGCAGCCTTCCGATGCTCCAGTAATGGAACGCATCGACAACGCCGTTATAAACTACAAAACTAACCCAAATGAATATGCTGGATGCAGCAATATGCAATACCAATCCCACCATCATGATTCCCCGTAAATAGGGATCCCCCTGAGTAAGATGAAGCGCAATTACTGCAGTAACCAGCGCCAGCATCGGAACTAATAGCAAAGAGGATGCATAAGAATACTCCTGCGGGCTGGTAAAGAACAGCATTCCCAGCCATAATGGGCACGTAAATATCAAAATGGCGCCAGCAACCTTCGACAGCAAAACACATCGTTCTACATAGCCAGGTGGCATCACGACAACTTTGCCACCGGCTGCTTTGGTGGAGGGAATCACCATTTATCCTCCTCATTCAAGCATTCCATGTTAACATCGGAATTTTGCAGGATCCAGCGCTGGCACAAACTCGGTATATAAGTAGATGAAAAATGCTCATCATGCATCCAATAAGTAGAATGATGCGCGTCCTACAGGTTATCGACTCATTGAATCGTGGCGGAGCTGAAGTCATGCTGACAGCGATGGCTCCACTCTTTCAGATGCGCGGTGTTCAATGCGACGTTCTCGCGCTCGTACGCAGGCCGAGTCCTTTCGATCGTTTGCTCAAAGAGCACAATATTTCTCTATGCTTTACCGGAGTACGAGAAATGTATTCTCCACGACAGATACTAGCCTTGGCACGTCATATCGAAGGATATGATATCGTCCATGTGCATTTATTTCCAGCGCAACTCTGGACAGCATTGGCTGCAGCAGGAATGAGTCACCCTCCACCGTTG
The DNA here is from genome assembly GCA_009781125.1 of Acidobacteriaceae bacterium. The sequence continues at coordinate 21,721 of WQYS01000001.1, forward strand.
GTAACGACTGAACATAATGCCTGGAATGCGCGTCGCCGCTGGTGGTTGCGGCCTGTCGATCTATGGATGTACTCGCGCTACAGCCGCATCGCATGTATCAGCGAGGCATCTGCGGAGAGTCTCCGTCGATGGTGTCCGCGTGTTACTAAAAGCATTACTATAGTCCCCAACGGAATTTCTCTCGACATCTTTGAGAAGGCGCTTCCAGCAAAGTTTGAACATATTCCGAAAGACGCTGTAAAACTAGTCTTTGTAGGACGCTGCGATCAGCCAAAGGATCACGCTACGATTCTGCGGGCGATGAGAGATCTGCCTAACGCCCACCTTCTTCTTGTTGGCGATGGCCCTTTGCGGCGTGATCTCGAACGCCTTACGCGCGATCTCGGAGTCAATGACCGTGTTAGCTTCCTGGGGTGGCGCAGCGATGTTGCCGGAATCCTGAAAGCGTCTGACATCTACATTCATTCCACGCACTCGGATGGATTCGGAATAGCTGCCTGTGAGGCCATGGCATCTGGCCTGCCGGTTATAGCAAGTGATGTTCCTGGCCTGTCACAACTTATTGCCGGTGCAGGAATGCTCTTTCCAGATGGCGACGATAAAATATTGACGGATCATGTGAAGTTTCTTATGCAATCGCCGAGCTGCCGTCGCCAGATGCGCCTAGCCAGCCGCCTGCGAGCGCGTCGATTCAGCATCGAAAATACCGTAGAACACTGTATCTGCATGTATAGGTCTGTCCGGGAAGGTTCCGGTTGAAAGTAACAAAGACATAGGGAGATGCATCATACGGATTTTCGAAATCATTTTCCTTAGTTGGCGTTGCTATCTAGATTTTCGCAGAAATCTATTCTGAGCGGAGAGGATTTTCTGACACTGTTACAGGACAGCTTCAGTCTCGCGGCGGTCTCTTCATTACTGCCCCCGAAGCACGCCAGCAGAGTTGGCGAGGCATTTGAGTGTCTATTGACTATAGGATTGTGCGCTGTGCTCGGCTTTGGCCCGCTCGCATTCGGTGTTGTCCAGCCATGGAGCATCTGCACGCTCGAAGTGGGTACCTCCGTGCTTCTTGCCGTCTGGGTTGCCAGTCGAGCCATTAAAGGTTTTCATGTGGCAATAAACCCGCTGCTTGCCCCGATAGCACTTTTTGCAAGCATAGTTATCGCACAACTTGCATTTCGTCGCACAGCTTACTGGTATGAAACCTGGTCGAAGGCAATGCTTTGGGCAAGCTATGCAGGACTTTCCTTTCTTGCCTCACAGTTATTCCGGCGGCAACGGTGGACGAAGTGGTTCGCATGTTTCTGCGTCGTGTACGGATTTCTGCTCTCGCTGTTCGCGGTCATTCAGCAATTCACGTCAAACGGAAAGATTTACTGGCTTGTGCCTACCCGGTCTGGGGGCTGGATTTATGGACCGTATGTCAATCACGCTCACTATGCAGGACTATTGGAGATGCTAGTCCCCTTTCCGATCATACTGGCCATTATTACGCGAGAAGAAAGAATGCAACGGGCCATGTTTCTATTTGTTTCCGTTGTTTCGTGTAGCACGATCTTTCTGTCTCAATCTCTCGGTGGCATAATCGCTTTTACCGTACAAATCGCAGTGCTCGCTTTGATTCTGTGGCGCAATCGACGCACTGTCTGGCGTGAGTCAATAATCCTCTATGCTCTTTGCCTCGGTCTTGCTATCTGGCTATTATGGCTGCGGCCTCCAGGATTAGTTGAAAGATTCGCGCGCATGCTCAATCCTATCTCCGATGCAGGAGTTACTGGCAGAATTGCAATTCTGAAGGATAGTCTAAGAATGCTGTGGCAGCGGCCTGTGCTTGGGTGGGGGCTTGGCACGTTTCCCGATGTGTACCCATCATTCCGAAGTTTCTACACGAACTTTTGGGTGAACGAAGCTCACAACGATTTCGCGCAGACGTTTGTCGAGACAGGCCTTGCCGGCTTTGCCGCTGTAACTATATTTCTTGTATTCCTGGCTTATGGAGGTATACAGAGCATCAGACATTGGCGCGAATCTACCCAATCAAGCATAACCTTGGCAGCATTTTTAGGATGTATCGGTCTCATGGTTCACGGGTTATGCGACTTCAATTTGCAAATACCTGCCAACGCCGCATTCTTCTTTACACTGGCTGTGTTAGCAACGGCTCATTGCGATAATGCCACTCAGTATCAGTTGTCTGTTGGAAAATGGAGATATGCAAAGTGAACTCCGAACAATTGCCTCATGGATCGTCGGAAGCTGCAAATCGAGACTCGTTGAAATTAGCAGATACTCAAGAGCTACAGGGACAAGAATACTCACTTGGAGATTACTGGCTAATTCTACGAAAGCGTAAGTGGATTGTACTAGGGGCGCTCCTTGTTGTTCTTGTAATTGCAGCGCTCATTGCCATCCGGACTACACCGCTTTACGAAGCGAGCACTAAACTTCAGATTTCGCGGGAAGAGCCAAATCCGCTTCACTTCAGAGATAACAGTGCACCGGGCTCAATGTATATAGACCCAGACCGGGATGTCAATACACAAGTAAGAATTTTACAATCAGATTCTACCGCAGAGCTTGTCGTTCGCAAACTTCACCTAGATGAGAATCCTGCATTTGCTGGAAAGGCTAAAACACAAAGCACGGGAGGTGTCACGGTTTCAGAATCTTCCGCGCAAGAAAGCGCAAATCATGAGAAACTGATTCGTAAATTCCGGAGAAGTCTAAAAGTGCAGCAGATACCAGACACCTCTCTGATCGAAATTCGTTATGCAGATCCTGATCCTACTCTTGCTGCAGAAGTGGCCAATACGACAGCAACATCGTATATCGAACAGAATATTAAATCTCGCTATGAGAGTACGATGCAAGCGGCGAACTGGCTATCCAGGCAACTTGCCGATCTGCAAATAAAGATGGAAATCTCTCAGGCGCGACTAATCAAGTATCAGCACGAGCACAATATAATAGGGGTAGATGACAAGCAGAACCTTACAACGGAAAAACTTGAGGAATTGAATAAAGAATTAACAGGTGCGCAAGCAGACCGGATACAGAAAGAATCGTTGTTCCAAACTGTGATGGCTAGCAATCCAGAAGCGATAAGCGCGGTTCTACTGGATCCAGTTCTACAAGCCTTACGGCAGCGTCAGACCGAACTACAAGCACAGTATGCACTACTCTCTACTCAGTTTGGTCCTAGCTATCCTAGGGTGAGAGAATTACAGAACGAGTTGAATCAGGTAAATCAGAGTTATAAAGAACAAGTCCAGAGCAGTGTGAGGCGAATTGAGAATGACTTCCAAACATCAGCCAACCACGAACACATGTTACAGTCAGCACTAACAGAACAAGCGAACATTGCGCAACAGCTCAACGAAAGCGCCATTGAGTATAAACTTCTCAAGCAAGAAGCAGACTCAAACCGGCAGATTTATGATGGCCTCCTGCAACAGCTCAAGGAAGCCAGTCTAGCAGCTGGCATGGATTCAAGTAATATTCGTGTAGTAGATAGTGCGCGAGTGCCGTCTCGCCCTATTAGTCCTAATATCCCGCGAAGCCTGGAATTTGCCCTTCTGATCGGTCTGATTGGAGGTATCGCAATTGCGTTTGGACTAGATGCTCTTGATATTACAATCCGTACTCCGGAGCAGGCAGAGAGCATCCTGGGATTGCCGACACTGGGCATGATTCCGCTACAGTCTGCCTCAACTAAGTATTCGTCGAGAGCTTCGGGAACTCACTTGCTAAGAAAACCGTCATCTAAGAATGTGGAATCAAACCTTCTAATAAGTCATCTACAGCCACAATCTGAGGTTGCAGAGGCTTATCGCGCTCTGCGAACATCTATTCTACTTTCAAGCGCTGAACATCCACCGAGGTCAATCCTTATTACAAGTCCTACATCTCAAGATGGAAAGACTATGACCTGTATCAACATTGCAATCGTACTAGCACAGCAGGGAAAGAAAATTCTGCTGCTCGATGCTGACCTCCGGCGTCCGAACATTCATAAGGCGTTCGACCTTGCCAACAGAATCGGACTATCCAATGTCCTTACTGGCGGTTCAAGTATAGATGAAGCGCTTCAGGCTACGAGCCAGTCTAATCTGTTTGTTATACCTGCAGGACCAATCCCGCCACATCCAGCGGAGCTTTTGGGCTCAAAGTTGATGTACGATCTGGTAGCTGGATGTTGTAAAGAATATGACCATGTGATTGTAGATTCGCCTCCTGCACTATCTGTTACAGATCCTGTATTGCTTTCAGTGCAAATGAATGCTGTGTTGTTGATTGTCCGCTCTGGAAAGACAACTTCGGTCCAAGTGCGCAGGATAAGGAGCCTACTCCAGAGTGTGAATGCAGAGATACTTGGAGTTGTTGTCAACGCGGCAAATCTGAATTCGCCTGATTTCTATTACTACCACTATGGTTCCACGTATGAAAGTACCAGTCACTATGAAGACATGCTATCACCGTCCTCATCGACACGGAAATAATTACCATGACAGGAATAATCACTTCCAGCATAGCTATGCGATTACTGCTTGCAGCGATCTGCTTCTCAGTGCTGATTGGCTATGACCGGTTTGCCATCCGTGCATATCGTGCATATCGATGGAGTGAGGATTCTAGTCTGTCTTCAATTGAACACGCGATTGATCTCGAACCAGCGAATGCGGATTATCACGATCTTCTGTGTCGTGACCAACTCTTTCTGGCGCAAAAACCGGAACAAGCTGCTGAAGAGTGTAGAAGTTCCACTGAACTGAATCCATATAGTTCGACAATCTTGTTGGACCTGGCGCAAACCTACTATGCTGGTGGTGACACTAGTAGAATGGACCGTGCAATTCAGCAGGCATTCCATATTGATCCAACGACGCCAAATACTGCATGGGCGGCCGCAAACTTCATGCTAGCGGAAGGTCGCGTCAATGAGGCGCTGCAACTGTTTGCCATCGTCCTTCGTGAAGATTCAACACTTGCTCCATCTGTTTTGAACAACTGTTGGCACTCATTGCATGACGCGCATCAAATTAAAAACATTCTGCCGCCACATCCTGCTATTTACCTCGATTTCATAAAATTACTGCTGGCGGAAGCTGAGTTTAGCCAGGCTCGATATATCTGGGAGAAGCTCATGCGGCTGAACACGGCCGTCGACTATCGCCAGGGACTCTATTATATCGACTGTTTATTGCAGGCTGGAGATGTCCAGTCTGCAATTGATGCGTGGAAGCAACTGCAAGCGAAGGATCAGCAACTTCAAGCATATTCCAATCCGAATAATTTGGTTACCGATGCATCCCTTTCTCATGACATTCTCAACGGGGGATTCGATTGGCGATATGCACCCCAATCTCAAATCTCAGTGTCCCTAGACAGCAGCAATGTCCATACGGTAGGACGTTCACTCAAGTTGCAGTTCAGCGAGTGCGGGAGCAATTCTGGCATTTATCAGTACATTCCTGTAAAGGCAAACTTGCGATATAAATTAACCGCATGGGTGAAGAGTGAAAATCTGGAATCAGCGAACGGGCCAGTGATTGCGCTGTTTGATTACAATGATCACTCCATCTCAAGCACCACAGAAGAAACTCTTGGCACAACTCAGTGGCATCGTATCGAAACAACACTGAATGCAGGCCCTGGCACGAACCTCATAATTCTGATGATTCTCCGCGACCCGGAAGATACACAAATTCATGGAACACTGTGGATCAGTGACATCACTGTTGAAGCGTTATGATAGCGACATCCGGTTCGAGAAAATCAGAGAATCTCACTACGGCGCTACACTGGAAATACAGCATTGTTATTTCCATTGCGTTAACTCTCTGTATCACGACCCATAAAGTATTCTATGCGCTGGATCACGAGCATGTTGCTCCCGACACTGCATCCTACATGATTCCTGCAGACAACCTTCTTCACAAACATATGTTTGCAGATACATTACGTCAACCAGAGACAGATCGGACGCCTGGTTATCCTCTTGTACTAATAATTTTCCTCGCAACTCACATTAGGCTGGAATGCCTGATAATTATTCAGCATATATTGTGCGTTCTATTAGTAGTTGCAGCAACTGGAATCATATTTAGTATGACTGAAAGCATATCGGCAGCTCTAGTGGTTGCATTTATTTTATCACTCGATATTCCAACACTGCTATGTGCAAATCTTCTGCTTACAGAAACATTATTCACAGTTAATATCGCCATGACTTCATACGCGCTGTACATAGCAGTTACGAAACATGAACAAAGCAGATTTGCATGGATTTTAACAGGCGTCATAGGCGGCATCAGTGTGCTCATTCGCCCGATAGCCTTTCTCTATTGTGCAGCGTTAGCAGCATATGTATGGCTTACGCTCAGAAAGCGGTTCATAGGACCAGTTGTCCTGACAGTTATATCATTCCTTCTTCCATCTGTAATCTGGGCAACTCGAAACTATGTCGCTGTCGGTTATTGGGGAGTAAGTACAGTTGGCGCAACTGATCTATTATATTACCGCGCTGCTGGAGCTCTAGCAGTACAACAGCCTGGAAACTATTACAAGAATATATTCATGGTCAGATCAGCACTTATCCAGGAAACATGCACTAACTTGGAACTTATATTCAAACAAGGGTGCACACAGATCACGAAAACAGATAAGTCTAGCTATATGATAGTGAAAGGTCTCCACATAATTCTGATGAATCCCTGGGGTTATCTTCGATCCATGTTGTATGCGTTATCATATGTTCTCTTTGGAGGAGGCGCAGAGACACTGAGCCGGCTTGCCCATATAGATCCACACATTGCGAAATATCTGCTGTTACTGGTTACGATTCCAGAGGTTTGTCTGGCAATAGCAGGTATAGGGTACTGGCGCCGGAGAGACCGTAAGCTGTGCTATGTGCTTGTTGCGACGATTGCGTATTTCCTGCTGATCTCTTTAGGCGCTGAAGCGTATTCGCGCTTCAGAGTTCCTGTTATGCCACAATATGCATTGCTGATTGGTGGCGGCGTAGTTAGGATTATTCAGTTCGTTCATCGAGCATGCGGCAACAACAATAGAATTATAAAAACCGAACAATTATAAACATAACTAATCTAGTTATCGAATGTTAAAGACGAATCGATTCCGTAAATATTCGGTTGCTGTTGGGTGCGACCATAGTCTTGAGGTCCCGATAGGCGGAGGGAACACATGTGAGCTCCCATTGATAGCATCGCGGATGGCTTGTTTGAGCAAGGGTATAGCTCTCGCAATCTGTAGCAGTGGATAGGTCACAAAATTGTCTGATTTTGCAGGAGTGATTATTACACTTGCGACGATCTCCCCCGTGTCTATCCCGCTGTCGATCTTATGTACAGTTACGCCAAAGTTATGAGGATCACCAGATGCAAGTGCCCAGTAACCACCGTGAACTCCACGATAGAGCGGCGTTATGCCAATATGAGTGTTTAGGATGACACTGCTGGTTGCCTTTAGAAGTTTCTCTTCCAATATCCGCGTGCCGTTTACGATAACGACTCGTGGAGATTTCTGTTGCAGCAACATCACAACCTGATCGCTGTTTATCGATGAGACATCGATTATCTTGTGCGCGGTAATTGGGGTGCAATCTAGCCTCCATTGGCGAAGGATATCAGCTCTACGGCGTAACGACTCTAATCGTAGGAGTGGCACGATACATTTGGCGAAGATAATCTGGCCTAGAAGAATGCGCCATCCAAATCTTTTCAATCGTCGTTTCAGGAAAGTTACTCTCGGAACTCGCATCTCTCGAACCACCGCCTCAATATGGAACTCCTCTGCGAGCGAATGATAAACGATTCGCGACAGATCACTGTCGTCGATCAGCAAAACTATGCTACGCAAGAAGGTCTCTCTTCGCGCAGAACTATCTCTGCGATCTCTGACATTGTCAAGGATGGCCATCTCATCTTCTCATGTAGGTACAAGTAATGGTTGGCAATATGTGTCAAGACGGTCATGTTCTTCTCCAGATGCACTCCGAAATTGTGTGGATGCCACCAGAGATGAAATATGCGATTGTTTTTCGCTGCAGCGTCCATGGACGCAAGAATACGCTTGAGCTGCATTGGGGCAAGGACTCTCTGCGCTGAACTCCAGGGACGAAGAAATCGCGACTGAGGCACATCAACAATCGTATAGATAGGGTCTCTGTATGGGGTCATGCACCTGCTTGAACCGAGATATAAACATGAGTCTGCAAGTCGCATAAATCGCGCGTAGGAGTCATTCTCTTTACATATCCAGGGATCGTTTCCAGTGCCTCGATACGCAATAAGTCCACACTCTGAACATACCTGAAGATGTAACTGTGAGACTTGATTGCGTGGAAATACAATGCTCTTGAGAGTTATACCATATCTGTGTGCCACGTTTTTTGCGCTTTCGAGATCTGAGCGAAACGACTCTAGAGTTGGTCCCTCGGCCAACGGATAGTAGTGTGAGAAGGTATGTGTTCCAATCTCCTGTCCCTCACAGGTTAGAATCTTCTGAATCAGGCTCGGCGCATAGTGAAATGGGTCTTCTTCTTCATCCCACCCCAGTTCGGAAAGCGCAGCATACGGATCAAGACGAGTGTCGCAGTACACTGGTAGCTCTTCCGGTAATGAGTCCATAAGCTCATCGCGATTTTGCAGAAATAGAAATCCAACAGTAGCCCAGGTGGCGTGAATGCCATAACGCACAAACAGCTCCAGCATGGCAGGAATTGCTTTGCGCACGCCCAGCAAATTATCGCGATATTGGCCAATGGTTAGATGATCTCTAACTCCCCAGTGCAACTCAAAATCGAGACTGACAACAAACCCACCGAACGATTGCATGGTATGACCTTTCAATTGTGATATGAATATCTAGCATTCTACTAGTGACAAATACTGCGACACAATATGTCGTGACGTGAACTGATCGAGATGTCCTGAGGCATCGCGACGAGGTGGCTCATCTAATACACTCAGTAAGGCTTGCGCTATGGCCTCGTGATCTCCCACTGGCACAAGCACACCATACCTCCCCTTGCATAGAATCTCGGACGGCCCATTAGGACAATCAGTTGCTACAACAGGTGCTCCTAGTGCAAGCGCCTCAACAAGCGCAACTCCAAATCCTTCCCATGCCGACGAAGAAACAAATACTGCGGCTTTGCGCATGAATTTATATGGATTCTGTGCGAAACCAGGAAGAGCAACATCTTTTACCAGATCTGCTTCAATAACTAATCGCTCAATTCTCTGGCGATCTGGTCCTTCACCGAGAATTACCAATCTGGCGTCGCGATAGCTTCTGACAATACGAAAGGCGCGGATCAACACGGCGAAGTCTTTCTGTGGATCGAGTCTCCCAACCGCGAGAATCACTGGAGGCTCTCCATCACTAAACCATGGATGATCAACGACGGTGGCTGCGGAAGAATATATCCGGTCTGTGATGACAGGGTTATAGATGACTCGGATTTTCTCACGATTAATTCTCGACTGATGTGCGAGGTCATCTGCTACTCCGTAAGATACAGCAACTATGGAATCAGCAGCATTGAGTGTCAGGTGACTCCACAGTGGCATTAGGCGATATTTTAGACCTACTGCATTCGCGATGACTTGCGACATGGTGTTGTGTTCGGTTGCAACGATCCGCGTTTTTTTTCGGGCGATCTTGCACGCTAGAACAGCAACGGCAGTACAATGTGTCATTGCAGCAATTACAACATCAGGCTCTCTAGTTCGAATATACCGCACTACTGCAGGAATGCCTGTTATCATATGTGTGCAATTGAGATCCCAGATGTGAACGTTCATTTCGAGAAGTCTCACTAAATCTCCGCCTGCTTGGCCTAACACTAGGTCCACTTCGACCCCTCGTTCACGCAGTCCATTAGCAAGGTTTGCAAAGACTATTTCGACACCACCGATTTTCATGGTTGGAACTAGAAGTGCGAGTCGCATATATTATTCGTTTAGTAATCAAATGATATCTTATGCAAATGATACATATAGACAACTGAGCTGCATGTATTTACCAAATCGGTGAGGCCTTCTGTGACGTTGCTGCTGTCTTCATCAAGCCAAGTGTTTTTCGGAATTTATTGATGCTCCAAAATGTGTGGCCTGGATCAGGGCTGAACCCGCAAGAAGATAAGCCCAGACGAAGAATCTGTCATCAGGGTTTGGGAAAAACACGAGACGTATAAGAACACAAATTATGGTAAGAGGCAGCAACTCACTGAAGATCGAACAAGACGGCAATATCTTCCACGCGACGGCCATAACTAATAGCCACATAATTAATGATGTATATGGAATTGCCCTCAATTCAGTCAAAGCGAATAAGTATCCGGAAATGCTGATCTGAACGGGATGAGTCACAGGTTCAATCACTGGCTTAATGAAGCCGTGCTGCAAAACGACCCGCCATTGGTATATGCGCGCGATCCAGCTTATGAACAAAGCCGTTGCAATGCTCATTGCCACGTACGCAGAAGTAATAGTTAGTTTAAGACGCTTCCGTAGAACCATCCATATTAGAAAAGGGATTACAAGCAATAGATTGTCTATCCTCACAACAACGCTTAATAACAATAGGTTTGCCGCCAGGAGATTTCTATCATTTGTCAGGAAGTACATTGCAAGAAAGGTTGCTGCTGTCGAGAGGGGGTCAGCAGTCACCATGCGGCTCATATTTAGTACTGGTGCTATTAGCAGGAGAAGCGCTGCTAGACAAGGCTCCTGTGTCCACGAGAGAAGAGTCAATCCAATGACGATGAACGCAAATGTCGTGATCAATCGCAGGCTGGAAAGAATAGGTAGTCCCATGCGCCAGAGTAGGTACCCTGTCGCAATGTATCCTAGCTTAACGCGAAATAGGCCAAGTTGCTCTGCAAAATGCTGGGGGTTATCGCGCACATCTGCGAAATATGGCTCTGAGGCAACAGCAGCGTAATTAAAAGGTGGTTGCTGTTCGTCTGTCTCGCCCCGTGCAACGTTGTGGATAGTTGTTGGATCTCGGTAGCGCAATGATGCCACCGCGCCTGCATACAAATAACGGTCAAAGGTTGGCAATGGCCGCCGATAGCCAGCAAAAGCTAAGATCAGGCAAAAACATGCATAGAGAATAAACGCAGCACCGGTGCAGCCAAACCATCTCTTCAGCTTTGGTTGAACAGTATATTCAGCAGTCTTGCAAGAAGATAGATCATCATGCATAAGAGCGTAATCCATCCTATTACTCCTTGATTGCCACCGCAATCAGACTCAAGCCTCCCCACGGCAGGATCGGGTCTAACTGGCGTAATATAGGCATTGCCATCTGTAACAACTTAAGTTGGGCTGGAGAAAAAGTTGCACGTTTTAATGCTTTTCCGTTCAGCCACCAGCCGGGAACAGAAAAACGATTAAAATCTTGAATTCGCTCTACGCGAAAGCCTGCCTTTTCGAGACCGCTTCGCAATAACTCTCGTGTGTAGCGCTCGCGATGGTCGAGAGCGCGATCAAGGGCTCCGTATAAGGCAGGGTGTTGCGGTACGAGGATCACAGCTTTACCATCCTTCATTAGTGTGGCGTAGATGTTTTTCAGTGCTGTTTGCTCGTCTGGCACATGTTCGAGAACATTGACCATGAGTACTGTATCGAATTTCTCTTCAAGGCCGGCAAAGTCCTTCGATATGTCTGCGTTGATATGCTTTACACGCAGGTACGGCTTCCCAATGGAATATGCACGTAGATACGAAATGTAGTTTGGATTAATATCGGATGCGAGATAGAACTCGCGTGGGATGAATTGACTTGTCAAGGTGCCAATTCCCGAACCGATTTCGAGAACCCGGTCTCCAATAAAGGGTGTCAGAGTCTTCCCCATCCAGAGATTGAACCTGCGCGCTTTTTCTAGGCTCGCAAGAATCTGTGAACCATACTGATCGTCCTTATAAAGATCGTCGATCAGCCAGTAATACAAGATCGCTGCTATTGCAAGCACAGAGTCCTTACTGCTGATCTTCTTGCCCTCCTGATAGTTTCTCGCAAGATAGCTAATAGGAGCTTCAAAGATACGCGCGTGACGTTTCGCTAATTTGAATGCTATCTCGATTTCAAAGCGAAAGTCGTTGTTGCGAAGCGGAATAGACTGAAACAGTGAGGTGCGGATTGCCTTATAGCACGTCTCGATGTCACTGAGATTCAAGTCTGTGAACATATTCGCGACGAAAGTTAGAAGCCGATTCTGGATCGTGTGACGAAACACTAATGCACGCCTGAAGCTGGATGACAGGTAACGTGATCCGAAAACAGCATCGGCAGCTTCAGTGGCAAATGGCCGAAGCAGGGAGGGGATGTCTGCTGGACAATATTCCAGGTCCGCGTCATGCACAATACTAATGTCTCCTGTTGCATATTCCAGAGCTGTGCGTAAAGCCGCTCCCTTACCCATATTCCGTTCGTGGCGAAGCAGTATGATTCGATCATCTTCAGATGCAAGTAGTTTTAGAACTTCCCAGCTTCCGTCCGTACTGCAGTCATCTACAACTATGAGCTCAAGCCTGTGAATCAGGTTATCCTTGAGAGCAAGAACGCGCCGAAGGCTTGTCTCAACCAGGTAGCGCTCGTTATAAACCGGAACCAAAACACTCAAGCTGAAGCTGCTTCTGGTCAGGTCCTCTTCTGCAAGAAATTCCGGAGCCTTCGTCAGCGGCAATCTCAGGGCGGATGTCACCATATTCACTCTCCTGAAACAGTAACTGCATCAGAGACACTTAGTTTTGCGGCCACGGAAACCGTTGTTCGCCGGGGACTGTAGTCGATAGGAAGCCTACTTAACAGGTCTAGAATCTCCCGGTCGGGCCTTCGTCGGCGAGCGGCGGACTCAAGCTCCGCAAGCAGCAACAAGAAGTTTTCTGGAACCTGCGTTGCTTCTATCTGGCGCACATCATGAAAAGGCGTAGAGAGAACATGAGCATCTTCGCTCCACAATCTTTCATTAAGTTTTTCTCCTGGACGAACTCCAATGACCTTTATGCCAATATCCTTTTCAGGAGTTAAGCCTGCGAGCCGAATAATCTGTTTTGCAAAGTCGATAATCTTAACTGGATCACCCATATCCAGGAAATACACATCTCCATGAGATGCAAGCGTAGATGCCTGAAGAATGAGGCGAACCGCCTGCGGAATGGTCATGAAGTAGCGAGTCATCTCTTCATGCGTAATCGTGACCGGTCCGCCTGCTGCAATCTGTCGCAAAAAAATTGGCACAACACTACCGCGGCTGCCAAGAACATTGCCTAATCGAACGCAGGCAAAGTGAGTCTTGCAGCCGTCGTCGTTCCAGGTAGCGTATTGCTGAAGCAGCAATTCCGCCATGCGTTTGGTTGCACCCATTACGCTTGACGGATGTACCGCTTTATCTGTTGAAACCATCACCATGCGCTTACAGCTATAGCGTATGGCAGCAGCAGCAAGCTCATGAGTCCCAGTGACGTTATTCAGAACTGCTTCGCAGCAATTTCCTTCCATAACTGGAACGTGCTTATATGCCGCCGTGTGAAGTATGATTCCCGGCGAGTACATCTCGAAGGTACGATGCAATGTTTTACGGTCTCGGATGTTGCCGACAACTGGTATTACTCTCTTGCCATCACGTCTTCCGATTTCGTTCATAAGCTCAAAGATCGAATTCTCATCATGATCAAAAAGCACAAGGCGGTGTATGGCCAGGGTGGAGACCTGGCGTGCAATCTCTGATCCGATAGATCCACCTGCTCCTGTAACTATGACAGTCTGTGAGTTGAAACAATCTTTGACTGCGGGATGTATTTCATTGGCCGACTCAATATTTTTCTGAATATGTTCGATGGAAACAGGAAGATTGACTCGAACCTTTCCTTCGATCAAGTCACTGGCAGAAGGCAGGATTCGGACGCAGACATTGAAAATTCCTGCATCGCGAATCACCTGCGCAGCGCATTTCAAGCCCGCGCCAGCGAGCACGACGACAAGGATACGGTGTGTTACAAGCAGACGTCCCAGTGATTCTGGTGTTCCCAGAACCGGCCTTCCTGCAATATGAATACCTACAAGATACTTGTCCTCACTGACTAATCCGACGATCTGAACTTCTTTGCAGGTATGAATATGGTGTATGGCCGCGGCCAATGTCGCTTCGTCGCCAACAATCAGAGCGCGCGGGCGCTCATTCCTATGCGGTATAGATTCATATGTAAGACGCCGCATGATCCGCAGGCTGCCAGCCAGTATCAGAAAGGTGCTTAGTTCGAGAATGAGAATGCTATACGGGACAAGAGGGACTCCCGGAACCCGCAGGCGTATAAGTAAGAGAATAATTGTTACTGGTAGTGACCGAAGCACCAGGATCAGGCCATCCTGCAGGCCAAAGAAACGCCAGGTTGCCTGGTATGCTCCCGCTATTATGTAAAGGGTCATGGGCCGCATCACTGCAACGGCACACATCCATATCCACATGCCCTGGCGCAGCTTCGGCTCAACAGGGAGGTCGAAGCGGAGGATATACGCAATGAGCATTGATGCTGCTGCGGTCAGACTGTCCAGAAGCACACGGATATACCCATGAAATATCCACGAAGGGAGGGCTATAGCAGAATTTTTTCCAGTATTGTTAGTGACAGCCGTCAACCCGTGAATATCATTCACAGAGCCTCCTGAGCCGTACGCAGTAGCACTTATAGATGCGCTTGCAAATGAACCAAGGTGGCCCACAGGCCTGCTAAGCCATGATCGCTTAGTGTCGAACACTACGTTCTGTTACGTCGTGCGACTTTCCTGGTACGGATGCGGCAGAAGGGGCCCGCCACTGATTGCAACACTTTACCTCAGAGCTGGAAAATTGACAAGACGGTAGCGCAATTATTTGCTTAAAACCCAATAAGTTATAGATGCTAAATCTTTAAACAAAGTCGAGAAAGTGGTCCACAACCTTAATTGTTGAGATAGATTCGCAACTTATATCGACAAAATACCATCCGAGAGACTATAGTTCGGGGTTCGCAGAAGGATCCTAACGGATCGAGGCGGACGCTGTGATCGAGTCCTGAAGTCTGGTGTTTCGTGGCAGTTGCTGGAGGGCTTCAATGATTTTGCGGCTGCGATCTGTGATCTCGATCATGACCTGCTGGTGCTTTGTATGCACGGCGACTGCTTCCTCGGCCAATATCGGCCTCGTTATGACGACAGGAGATGTACAGGTTGACGGATCACTGGTGCGCAATAACTCTGCCATCTTTCCTGGTAGCATCGTCGCTTCAGGTCGCGGCATTGCGATGCTTCGTTTTGCGGATGGCGTCAGTGCTACTTTGAGCCCCAGTGGTATCGCTAAGGTGTTTTCCGAGCACTCCATTCTGCTGCATGGAGCTATTCTGCAAAATGGAATTGGCAAGCATGTTGTATTTGCCGATGGTTTGCGCATCTCCGGTGAGGCTCCCGATGCCATTGCCCTTGTTGGAGTGAAAGACGCCTCGCACGTCGAGGTCGCTTCGCAAACAGGGAAGTTACATGTTACAGATGCCGATGGCGCACTGGTCGCTACGATTGATTCCGGACAGGCTCTGGATTTTGCCCGTCAGACAGATGCTGCAAATCAGGATCAGCCGCAGCATGCGGAAGGTCAGCCGGAGGTAGATGTGTGCGGCAAACTTCAGAAGAACGATCAAGTAAAGAATGCGGCAAATAAAAAGATGTATCTACTGAAAGGGAAGGACGCAGCTACGCAAAGTAATATCGACTCCGATGTTGGAAGGCTGGTCAGGGCATCAGGGACGGTACCCTCTACTCCTCAGCCTGCTGGAACTTCAGTTCTCTCCGTCGATGCCATCAATGTTACTGGCGATTGTCCGGGTAAGAGGGGAAACTGGATTACACAGCATCCAAATGAGACTATCTTCTTTTCTTTAATTGCGGCTACCGGAATTGTCATCGGCGTGGTTGGAACAGAATTGCCGACTCAGCCGATTACACCCATAACTACTCCGATCACGCCATCCGCGCCATAGAACATAGGAGTTGACCTTCATTGCGATCCGTTGGCGTTGTTACTACATCGCGCGCAGACTACAGCGCCTATCGGCCAATTCTAAGTGCTTTCCAGGTTGAGCCAGACATATCGGCCAAGTTATTTGTCTCCGGAATGCATCTCGCTCCGGAGTTTGGGTCGACCGTGCGTACCATCGAAAATGATGGCTTCGCTATTGCCGAACGCATCGAAATGCTACTTGCTTCAGATACTCCCGAAGCAATCGTGAAATCTATGGGAATTGGGCTGATAGGATTCAGTCAAGCCTTCAGATGGTCACGTCCAGACATTCTGCTAGTATTGGGTGACCGGTATGAGATGCTTACGGCCGCGCTGGCTGCACTCCCCTTCAAGATCCCTGTTGCGCATCTCTGCGGCGGTGAACTTACACAAGGAGCGATGGACGATGCGCTGCGGCACTCAATCACCAAGCTGAGTCATCTGCACTTTACTTCGACAGAGATTTACGCGCGCAGAGTCATACAGCTAGGAGAAGACCCTACGTGCGTCTTTGTGTCTGGCGAACCTGCGCTCGATAACATCCTGTCTACCAGGCAACTTACTTTTGAAGAGTTACATCGCCGCTTCGGGGTCAATATGGAGCGGCCATTTCTTCTTGTAACCTATCATCCGGTAACTCTTGAATACGAACAGACCTGTTATCAAATAGACGAACTTCTTGCAGCGCTAGAGAGTACGTGTTTTCCTGTGATCTTCACCATGCCCAATGCAGACACCTCTGGACGTGTTATCTCTAACCGCATTGCACAATGGATTCAATCCCATCCGAAAACAGGCATCGCTGTCGATAGCTTTGGTCCGGAGGCTTACTATAATGTGCTACGCCGCGCTGCTGCCGTTGTGGGTAACTCTTCGAGCGGAATCATCGAAGCCGCCTCCTTCAAAGTGCCGGTGGTCAACATCGGAACCCGTCAGCAGGGCCGAATCCGTGCTGCAAACGTCATCGATGTGGGGTACAAACGGGCTGATATCCTTGAAGCTATTCAAACGGCAGTCTCGGATGCATTTCGTCAATCGCTGCATTCTATGGAGAATCCTTACGCAAGCAGGACAAATACAGCGGTATCGACTATCGTGAACGTTCTAAAACGAGTGGACCTGAATAACTCTCTTCTGCAAAAGAAGTTCCATGATATCGAAAGGTGTTAGCTTGTCCAAAAGAATTGTGGCTTCAGGCAGGATGTCAGTGAAATATCCTGCGCTGAAGCCACAATTACTTCCGACTTACTCTGACTACTATGCCTTTGGCCGCATGTCTCCGGTATCGAGGAAGCGTTGATGCCAACTGAGCGCCTCGGTCAGGATATGTGGTGTGTGCTTGCCTTTGCTGGAGCAGAGCGCGCGGTCGAAGTAGTCCTGCAACAACGGACGATAGGTCGGGTGCGCGCACTTCTCGATGATGACCTTGGCGCGGTCCTTCGGCGGCAGGCCACGCAGGTCCGCGAGTCCCTGCTCGGTGACGATGACCGAAACATCATGCTCAGTGTGATCGACGTGGCTGACCATCGGCACCAGGCAGGAGATGGCTCCATTCTTGGCGATGCTCGGCGTCAGGAAGCAGGAGAGGAAGCCGTTGCGGGCAAAGTCTCCCGAGCCGCCAATGCCGTTGATGATGCTGGTTCCGGCGACGTGCGTGGAGTTGATGTTGCCGTAGATGTCGGCCTCGACGATGCCGTTCATGGCGATGCAGCCCAGGCGCCGCACCAGCTCCGGGTGGTTCGATATCTCCTGCGGACGCAGAATGATGCGCTCGCGGAAGAAATCAATGTTCGACATGAAGCGCTCGATTCCCGCCGGGCTGAGCGAGAACGACGTGGCCGAAGCGATATCCAGCACGCCGTTGGCGAGCATCTCCAACATGGCGTCCTGAATCACCTCGGTGTACGCGGTCAATCCGCGGAAACCGCCTTCGTTGAGCCCCATCAGCACGGCGTTGGCGATGTTGCCCACGCCGGACTGCAAGGGAAGAAGCTGCGGACCCAGGCGTCCGCGCGCGATCTCGTGGCGGAAGAAGTCGATCAGGTTGGCGGCAATCTGGCGCGAGCCTTCATCCGGCTCGGAGAAGGCGCTGTTGCGGTCGTGCGAGTTGGTCTTGACTACGGCAATCACCTTGTCCGGATCGCAGCGCAGATACGGCTCGCCGATGCGGTCCGACGGCTTGACCAGCGGAATGGGCTTGCGATGCGGCGGAAGCGCGGTTCCGTAGTAGACATCGTGCATGCCTTCCAGCGCCAGCGGCTGCCACTCGTTGACCTCGATAATGATCTTGTCGGCAAGATCGAGCCACGTCTTGTTGTTGCCCACCGACGAGGTCGGAATCAGACGCCCATCGGGAAGAATGGCCGCAGCCTCAACCACCGCCAGATCGATCTTTCCGAAGAAGCCGAACCAGGCGTACTGGGCCACATGACTCAGGTGAATGTCCACATAGCCCATCTCGCCCCGGTTGATGCGCGCGCGCATGTCCGGGTCGGACTGATAGGGCAGGCGAACGTTCAGGCCGTTGACCTTGGCCAGCGCTCCGTCCAGCTCCGGAGCGGTCGAGGCTCCCGTCAGCACATTCACGCGAAACGGCGTGCCTTGCGCGTGCGATGCCGTCACTTTGTCGGCCAACGCCTTGGGAACGGCCTTGGGATAACCAGCGCCGGTAAAGCCGCTCATGCCGATCGTCATGCCGGGTTGAATCAA
>WQYS01000002.1 GCA_009781125.1 Acidobacteriaceae bacterium
AGCCGTCTCGCTCAGAGCGCAGAAGATGCCTCCGGTATGAAACCAGCGTGCGCCTTCTTTTCCGAATATCTCTTCCCAGTCGATCTCGCCGGGCTTCAGTTGACTGACAGCAGTATGCCCACGATCCGAGCAACCCAGTGCTGCTCTCACGCCGAATCCGCGCTCGGTGAAGTTCAATCCGTTACGTGTCGTGCGTCCTACTCCGTCATACTGCTTCCAGATCAGGTGCGACAGGTCCACTCCACCCTGCAACATCAGATCCTCAATCAGACGGCCAACGGGATTATCGGCCAGCGCGGTAACGACCGCAGTCTTCAGTCCAAAACAACGCCGAAGCCCGCGAGCGACGTTATACTCGCCGCCACCCTCCCAGGCTGTGAACCGGCGTGCTGTCGCTACGCGCGCGTCGCCGGGATCGAGGCGAAGCATCACCTCACCCAGGCTGACCATATCCCAACGGCACTCTTCTTGCTTCTTAACAACCAGGCCTGCGCTCATCTGCCTCGACTCCGCATTCGGACATGCCATGTGATACAGACGCATTGCTACTTTGGTCCAATTCTAAAAAGCCAAAACCGTTTATTGTAAACTTTATCTGAGTTTGGGAAGAATTATCAAAGATGGGTGAACGTCAAATATCAGGACGAGGGCCCAGAGCGCTTGTTATAGGCTCTCGTGGTTTTCTTGGCGGGTATATCGCACGGGATGCTGCTTCCGCATTCACGGTGCTGGAAGGGAACCGTATATCGAGCGACTTGCCCGGTAAGCAGGCAATTGATATTCGGGACAAGCGCAGTATTGCAACCGTCTTCCGCGAAGCTCGCCCCGAAGTTGTCTTTCTGCTCGCAGCGCACTCAGACATTGATTACTGCGAACAGCATCCAGAGGATGCCCGGGCTGTAAATCTATATGGAGCGAGGCATGTGGCAGAGGCCTGTGCCGCTGCTGGCGCGCAACTGATATTTACTTCTACAGCCGCAGTCTTTGACGGACGGCAACATGGGTACAGCGAGGAAAGCCCGGTTAATCCCGCCAGTATTTATGGAGAAACAAAGGCAGAAGCCGAACGGCAGATACTTGCTCTATTGCCAGATGCCATCATTGTCCGCTTCGCTTTGGTGATTGGTTTTGGCCTGCCTCCGTTTACAGGCGCTGTTCTCGACAAGCTCAAGCAGCGATGGACAAGCGGTCAGTCGGTGGCATTCCCGGTATTTGAGTATCGGAATGCAATCGATGCGGAGAGTACAAGTCAGTTCATGCTGGAACTTGTAAAGAAACATCAACGCGGCATCTTTCATATTGGAAGTTCGGACTCCATCTCACGCTATGATCTTGGACTCAGGCTTGCTGCCAGGATGGGGTATTCCGATAGTCTTGTTTCTCCACAACGAGAACCTGTTCCCGGACGAGCGCCACGCGGCTTGGATTATCTGCTGTTGACGGATAAGCTGCGCGCTGTCTCCACCATTCCTGTTCCGAGTGTCAGCCAGGCGATTGAGAGGTGTTTTGATGGTTTTGCCTAAAGCAAAATTTGAGTTGGAGTTTGCGCACGGTTCCATATACGGAAAAGAAGAAGAACAGGCTGTTCTGGAGGTGTTGGCAGCCGGTGCGGCGTCAAGTGGCCCCAGGGTACAGCAATTTGAAAAGGAGTTTGCAGCCTATTGTGGAGCCGCCTATGGGTTGGCAGTCACATCGGCAACGACAGGGCTTTCGCTTGCGTTAATTGGCGCTGGCGTCGGCCCTGGCGACGAGGTAATTACGACGCCCATTAGCTGGATATCCACCGCCAATGCAGCCGCTGCGCTTGGAGCAAAGGTGGTCTTTGCGGATGTAGACCCTGTGACGCTCAACTTAGACCCCAGGTCCGTCGCGCAAAAAATCACTCCACGTACCAAGGTAATTCTTCCTGTTCACCTTTACGGGCAGTGCTGCGACATGGATGCTTTGAATGCTCTGGCCAGGCCGCGAGGAATTGCCGTGATAGAAGATGCGGCCCACGCCGCAGGAGCAGAACATTGCGGTCGCAAGGCTGGCGTCCTGGGAGACGTTGCTGTCTTCAGCTTTCATCAGCAGAAGAACATGACCACGCTCGGCGAAGGCGGAATGATTACAACCAACAGCAAGCAGTTTTACGAAAGGATGTTGTCTTACCGCTCACTCTGCTGTCTCACTTACGATCCTAAAGGGAAGTACCTGCCTATTGATGAAAGTATTCATCCTATGGGCAAGAACTACTGGCGTCTGGAGTTCGATGGAATCGGTTTTAACTATCGGATGACTGAGATGCAGGCTGCTGTCGGCATTGTCCAGTTGCATAAGCTCGATTCCATGAACGCGCGCCGCATTGAGATTGCGCGGAGATATACCGAGGGGTTGGCTGGAGTGAAAGGACTGCGGCTGCCTGCGGAACCACAAAATGGCAAGCATGTCTTCCACATCTACCTGCTGCTGATCGAACCGGATTTCAAGTCGAGCAAGGAAGACTTCATGTGGAACCTGTATACGAAGAAACAGATTAAGGTATGGTCTCACTACATGCCTATTCACCTTACTGACATTTACCGGAGCCTGGGGCACAAGCAAGGCGAGTGTCCGGTTGCAGAAGCGCAGTTCTCTCGTTATGTCAGTGTTCCCATTCATCCCCGCTTGACGGACGAGGCGATCCAGTATGTGATCGACAGTATTCGAGAACTTGCCTGAGCCAATTCTAATCGGAAGTTACAGGCTGCTCGCCCTGCCTGCAAACTGCATGGCTGAGATTATTGTCCATGTTTCTCGAAAGAAACAAACATGGACACCTCGGTTCCGCTGGACTAGCATCACATGAAATCGCTTCAGTCAGGGGCAAGACGATTAGCACAATAACTCCAAAAGAGCGCGTAAACAAGGCAATCCGGTTTGAAAAGCCCGACCGGACGCCACGGGATTTTGCAGCCGTGCCCGAGGTCTGGGATGGCCTGGCCGCTCATTTTGGCACCAGCGACCGGAATGAATTACTAAAGCATCTGGGCGTAGACTGCCGGGTTGTTTCCTATGACAGTTTCTGCAGCCATCCAAACCTTTCCGGCGCCGCAGTGGATTTGTCCGCATCGCGCGAACGCTCCTCCACCGGAGGAATGTGGCGGGCCTGGGAGGCCGATGGCATCAACCGGGACATCTGGGGAGCGCGCCGCCGCCGTATCCAAACCTCGTTTGGCGCCTTGGATGAGATCGCGTCCTATCCGCTTGGACAGGCTGCCGGATTGGACGACATCCGGAAGTACGACTGGCCCGCTCCCGATTGGTGGGATTTTAAAGATCTTCGCGCCAGCATTGAGCGTTTGGATGGCGGCGATTCCTACAGTATTCGTTATCGTGCAGGCTCGGTCTTTGAGACCGCATGGTCACTCTATGGCTTAGACCGTTTTCTCGTAGACCTCGCCTCCGATCCAGCCCTTCCTGTCTACATCATGGAGCGTATCGGCGAGGTCCACCTTGAAAATCTTTACCGGGTTCTAAAGTCCGCCGGAGACCTGATCGACATTGTTTACTTCTACGATGATCTGGCATCGCAAACCGGCTTGCTGATGAGTCCGCGGCTCTACGAGCGTTATATTCAGCCCTGGCACCAACGAATGATTGCGCTCGCATCGGAATTCGGAAAGCCGGCCATGATGCATTGCTGCGGTTCGGTATATCCACTGATTCCGCGCTTCATTGAGATGGGTCTTGCGATTCTGAATCCTATTCAGCCTGCCACGAAGAACATGGCGGCTAAGCGGCTGGCCGATGAATTCGGAGGGCGCATCGCGTTCCACGGCGGCATCGACGTTCAGAACCTGCTGCCAAATGCGAGTCCGGAAAAAGTCTGCGAAACAGTTGCTGAGGTTTCCGCAGTGCTCGGCGTGCATGGCGGTTACATAATCGCCGGTTCGCATCATCTTCAGGCTGACACGCCGATAGAAAACATCCTCGCAATGTATTCGGTTTAGTTCCGTAAGGAGATGTATGGGGAAAGTAGCAGTAGTGGGCAGTTACATCGTCGCCCTGGAGATGGAGGCCGATCGGTTTCCATACGCGGGAGAAACCGTCGTTGGAAGAAACTACCACGTAACCCACGGCGGCAAAGGATCGAACATGGCCTGCTGCGCCGCGCGTCTTGGCGCTGAATCGATCTTCGTTGCCAAGATCGGCCGCGACCCGTTTGGCGACGGCCTTATGGAGCTGATCGCGCGCGAACACGTAAGTTCAAAAGCTGTCATGCATTCCAAGCTGCCCACGGGCGTTGGATTCATTGTGTGCGGCCCGCGCGCCACGAATATCATCGTGATCGATATGGGCGCGAATGCCGATCTTCTTCCCGAAGATATAGAAAGGCACCGCCAGACAATCGAAGGCTGTGACGTTGTTCTCTCTCCGCTGGAGATACCGCTTGAGACAGCACTGGCGGGGATGCGTCTGGCGCGGGAAAAAGGCCTCTGGACAATCTTGAATCCCGCACCTGCCGTAAACCTGAAGGGTGTCGATCTGAGCTCAGTGTTCACGCTGACGCCAAACGAAACGGAGGCGCGCGTTTGTCTCGGATTGCCGCCGGATGCGAACGTAACGGACGAAGAGACGGCGCTGCAACTGCTTGAGCTTGGTCCTGCCAATGTCGTCATTACGCTTGGCGAACGCGGCGCTCTCTGGGCGTCACGCGAAGGCCTGCGTCATTTTCCGGCGCTGCCCGTTGCGGTAGTCGATACGGTTGGGGCCGGAGACGCCTTCAACGCCGGACTGGCGACCGCTCTGAGCGAGAGGTGGCCGTTCGAGGAATCTTTGCGAATGGCCATCATCGCAGCATCTCTTTCCACCCGTAAGCGGGGAACCATCGAATCTTATCCATATCGCGCAGAAGTGGATGCCCATTTGTCCGCAGGGAGCGCAGCATGTTGACCGGATTTCTTATCGTAGCGATCGCGGGCTTTATGCAGGGAACCTTCGTGCTTCCCATGACCTTGACGCGGAATTGGCGCTGGGAACACACATGGTTCACTTTTTCCGTGATCGGGATGTTTCTGTTCAATTGGATCATTGGTCTGGCGGTAATTCCGCACCTGATCTTCGGATTGCAATCGGCCCCGCTGAGCACGGTCACCATACTGGCGGTCTTCGGCCTGGGCTGGGGCGTGGGCGCACTGCTGTTTGGCGTGGGAATGGAACGGCTCGGCATGGCGCTCGGTTACTCGGTCATTATGGGATTGGTGGCGTGTCTGGGCGCTCTGGTTCCACTGTCCATCTTCAGTCCGCACCAGTTGGTTACGGCAAAAGGCGGCTTACTGCTCGCAGGAACTGCTCTGGTAGTGGCCGGAATTGCTCTTTGTTCGCTTGGCGATCTGCACAAGCAGGCCCACAGCAATAATCAGGGCGGCGCGCGGCGCCAGGGCTTTGCAATAGCTTTGTTCATCGCAATCATGGCTGGCATCCTGTCTTGCCTGCCCAATGTTGGAGTGGCCTTCGGGCAACCAGTGGTACATGCAGTCATCACAACAGGAGCATCTTCGCGCACGGCCCCCTCGGCTATATTCGTTCTGTTCTTCACTGCGGGCGGCATCGTTAATTGCGTTTACTGCCTCTGGCTCATGCTGCGGCGGAGAACCTTTGCCGGTTATCTGAATTCGGACACGGCACGAAATACTCTGTACGCGGCGTTGATGGCCTTTTTCTGGATTGGCAGTTTCCATCTGTATGGGGTGGGAAGCCGCTTGATAGGGGCCTGGGGAGTGGTCGTTGGCTGGCCGTTGTTTATCTGCATATCGATTGGAACGGGTATCTTCTGGGGACTTGCAAAGGGCGAATGGAAAAATGCTCCACCGCCTGCGCGTCGAATCCGAAATGCAGGCATCTTATTCTTGTTCCTTGCGATTGCGGCTATATCGCTGAGCGGGCGCATGTAATGCGTCCGTGGGACTTGAGAGGAGAAGGATTCTGATGGCTGACAAGGCCTTGGCCAGCAAACTTCAATATACAAATGTAACCGCCAACGCTACACAACAAATGATAGAACGCCATTGCGAGACCGCGGCGGCATGCGGCTTTAACGCTGTTATGCTTCAACCTTGCTGGATCGGCATGGCCCGCGAGATTTTACGCGGTACCGCCGTTCGCGTGGCGAGCGCGATTGCATACCCCCTGGGCGGAGAAACTACAGAGATGAAGGTTGCGCTGGCGCGGTCTGTGGTTGCGCTGGGCGCCGATGAGTTCGACTTCCAGCCCAACATCGGCTTCCTGCGCAGCGGGATGCTTCAGGAGTTCTCAGAGGAGATGCGGCTCATTGTAGAAGCAGCCGATGGCCGCCCTGTGAAATCCATGTCGGAGTTCGGGTTCCTGACCAGAGAGGAGAGAATTCTCTGCATCACTCTGGCTGAAGAGGCCGGTGTCGCGTATGTGAAGAATTCAAGCGGAGTCGGTCCAGGCGGATCCCCGGCCACTCCGGAGGACATTCGGTTCATCCGCAGTCATCTCAAAGGGCGCACGGGGATCAAAGCATCCGGAGGAATCAGGAGTTATGAACAGGCTGAAGCCCTGGTGCAGGCAGGGGCTGACCTTATTGGCAGTAGCGCAGCTCCGGATATTGTGAGTCATGCCACAGCAGCCAGCATCGCCTATTAGGTTCCAGCTTCGAGATCGCGACAGGCCCTTCCAAATCACTATAGAGGAAGGGCCTGTTGGTTGTTACCTGGCTGGCGTAAAGAGACGCAGACGAACGCTCCAGGTGGTGGATTGACCCGGCTTGAGCGTTACCATGCCTGTGTCCTTGCCTTTCCATACTGTACTGAACGGATCGCCGAAGTTGTACTGTTGTTCGAGAGCGACGAAGGGCTTGTCCCTGGGGGCGTAGAACTGAACCGTACGGATCTCGGGCGAGAGGCCTTCAATACGCAGACCATAGTTGGCCGCAGGGTCTATCAGGTCCACGTTCACTGCGCCATGGGAGCGGACCAAACCAGAAAATGAGTCGTCGTAAAGCTGGTTGCCTATGACCTTGCCTTCCGGCGCTGTGAAATCGAGGGGCGTGCCCTTAACGGGGGTGATGACGCCAGTGGGGAATACATCGTCGAGGTTGTTTGTCTCAACGTGCTGAGTGGCAGGGATGTGCAGGCGCACCTGATTACGGTCACCGCTGGGCAGGGTGAAGTACGGATGCCAGCCTATGCCCATAGGCTCGGGTTCAGTCCCGACATTTTTGGCGGTGATCGTGCTTAAGATTGAATCCGCATGTAATTCGATACGGATGGTGAGATCGGTGGAGGAGAGCCAGTGGCCTTCAAAGTTGCCGGCCCGGATGGTGGCCGTGACGGATGTTCCGTCAGGACTGATTTTCAGGTCGTCGGCCTTGCGCTTGAGAATGAGGCCGTGGATGGAGTGACGTTCAGCGCCGGGATTCTTGCCGCTCCAATTGGCAGGCAGGGTAAGGGTTTTGCCCTTCCATGTTGTCGTGATACTTTTTCCGTCACCGGAGAGCGGACCGCGTATGCGGTTGGCATAGGGAACCAGAAAGGCTCCGCCAAAGGTGCTGAAGCTCATGTTACCGAACGGGTCGTCGGCAAGCGCTTTGGCAACTTCATCCATGGGCGGCGTGGCGAAGACGTCGACGACGCCCTTACCAGGAATGCTGGCAGTGATCTGCAGCAGGTTCATGCCGCGACCAGGCAGGATGGTTGCGCTCAGAAACTCAGGCCTGGCACCACCGGAAGTGGCTGCGCGCTTGAGGGTTACGACGGACTGTCCGTTAATGACCACCGGTTCAGAAGATTCAGACCACGCGGTGAGCGCTGCGCAGGCAAGAACTACAGGAACAGCTGAAAACATTGCAAAACGGCGAAGGTACGGCATGAAATCCTCCCAGAGGTGCGGCTTGGAGTCTGGCTTACGGTTGTCCATAGCAGGCTGCCAAAGATAGGTAAGAAATTGACAACGATGTTTCGAGCGTGTTTACTTTCCGTAAAATGTTTGACTGTGTGACGACTAATTGTACTGCAATTGCGGAATGGGGGAGATGTGAAACGCTGGACACAAATTGTACTGGGGATACTTGCAATCACGGTTGGACTGACAGCTTGCCCGGCCCAGACCGGTTGGCAACAGAAGGTAAAGGACGAACTGCCGTTGTTGGGTCATCGCAATTGGATTGTCGTGGTGGATTCGGCTTATCCGCTTCAGACTTCGGCGGGCATTGAGGTGGTGGATACCGGCCAGGACCAGCTCGCGGTCGTGGATTATGTGTTGGCAGCGATCCAGGAGTCGAAGCATGTGCGTGCGCTGGCACATACGGACGCGGAACTCGCCTATGTACCCGAAAGTGAAGCGCCAGGGGTGGAGCGCTATCGGACGCAATTGAAGCAGAGGCTCCAGGGTATTCCTACGGACTCAGTGTTGCACCAGGAACTGATCGACCGGCTGAACAAGACGGGGGAAAGTTTTCATGTGCTGGTACTGAAGACGAACATGACGGTTCCTTACACCTCGTTGTTTCTGCAATTGGACTGTAAATACTGGGGCGCAGACTCCGAAGCAAGATTACGGGAAACGATGAAAAAAGCGGAGCGCGCGAAAAAATAGCTGTCCTCTCTGCAAATAGCAGGAAGTATTGCGGAAACACGCGCTGCTACACACTTGGCTGCCTGGTTTCAACGACTTTTTTCATGGTTGATCTTTTGGAAAAAGCATGGACAATAGTCTCAGCCATATGAGTGGAGGCCGCCCGTTATGAATTCCCTGGTCGACATCAGGCTTGAGACCAGAATCATTGCATCGTATTACCACACGCCCAGTGAAATTGCACAAGAGATATTTTTGACTGTTCTGCGCGCGGGACATCTCCATGCAGGCCCACAGTACCGTGTCGAGCGGCGGATTTGCGCCGGACATGATCTGCTGTTCTGCCTGAAGGGTGGCGGATTTGTCATGACCGGCGGACATGCTTATTCCGTTGGGCCAGGCCAGATGGGATGGCTGAACGGCCATTATCCGCACGCGCACTGGGCCAATCCGGCAGGGCCGTGGGAATTGCTTTGGGCAAGGATCGACGGCCATATTCTGGAGCGCTTATGGGGCGATCTCGATGTTAAACGTTTGCCTGTGTTTGATTTTGCCGAACCGCAGCGGATAGCGGCTGGTTTCCGGCGCATCTTCCGAACCATAAATAACAATCCACCTGCTATGGAAGCGCATATGAACGCAGATATCGCAAATATCATCGCGTGTGTCTGTGAAACGCGCCAGATTCATCGAATGGCCCCAACTCCCGGAGCGCCCCGAGGTCTTCAAACCATCATCGACGATTTGAATTTGTACTTTTATCGTCAATGGCGCGTGGAGGATCTGGCTGAAATCGCAGGCATGAGCGTGCCCAATCTCTTTCGTTACTTTCGCCAGATAACCGGGGCAACTCCTATCAGTTTTCTTCGGCGGATCCGCATCAATCAAGCCAAGCGCAGGCTGGTGGAAGGCACTGATTCCATCAAAGAAGTGGCGGAGCAGGTCGGATATGCAGACCCGTTCTATTTCAGCCGCGACTTCAAACGTCATACGGGCATGTCGCCTTCAGATTTCCGGCAACATGAAATCGGAGAATCTGCAGAGGAATCGATTACGGATTGACCGTTGTCTTCTCAACAGAGAGTGCTGTCGAAGTTCGGTGGTTCCCTGTCGATAACCTCTGCGCAAAGCCGATAGGATTGTTCATGACATGCCAAGTAAAGTACATGGCGTAACTCTTGACAATTTAAATAGCCAACGCCTATAAACGTTTCACCATCGACGTATACAGACGTTTGATAGTGTCGCCTGGACCCTTGTGAATGCCGTGTCTTCAGGATTCCAGGTTGATTTCTTGCAGGTTCTCAAGGCTGTAGCACTTGAAAAGGAGTTCCATATGAAGTTCACCAGACCTCAGTTTCCGTATACCCTCTGGATTACTCTGTTTCTCGCTTTGCTCGTCTCCTTAGTCTGTCCTCAATATGGCCTGGCTCAGAACGATACCGGAAGCTTTTCCGGGACGGTGAAAGACCAGACAGGCGCGGTGATTTTGCAGGCATCCGTGACTGCCACCAACGTGAGCACCGGGAGCGTGAGCAGGACAAGTTCGAATGCGGCAGGTGTATACATCTTCCCCAGTCTTCCTATCGGCACCTACACGATCTCGGCTTCGCATGCTGGATTTTCCCCAATCACGATCTCGGGAATTACTTTGCAGGTGTATCAAAAAGCGGTAATCGACATCGTGATGCAGGTGGGCGGATCGGAACAAACCGTTACCGTACAGGGGAGCGCGCCGCTGGTTGATCCAAGTACAGCCAGTTTGGGAACGGTGGTCGACGAGAAGTCCATTCAGAACCTCCCGTTGAACCTGCGCCAGGTGGGCGCGCTGGCCTTGACCGTTCCCGGAACCATCGACACCTCGGGGCGTTCTCTGACCAGCATGGTTGGGAATGGTTCCGGCTTCAACGACAACAGTTATGCCGGTGCAGGAGGATATTCGGGCAGCAACCTTCTGCTGATTGACGGCATGGTATCGCGCTCGATGAACAATGGAGCCTTCGCTCTGAATCCGCCGCCTGATTTTGTGAAAGAGTTCAAGATTCAGAACAACATCTATGACGCCGCGTACGGATTGACCGCAGGAACCGTCATGAACCTGACCACGCAGTCAGGAACCAACACGATCCACGGAGGTGCATGGGAGTATCTTCGCAATCGCGTCTTCGACGCCCGCAACTACTTTAATACACCGGACATCAACCCGGACAAACCCGAGTTTACGCGCAACCAGTTCGGGGCGTCCCTGGGGCTTCCAATCCTGAAAAACAAGCTCTTTGCGTTTGGGGCCTACGAAGGTCTGCGGCTGGCTGAAGGCAGCGACTGGAATAGTCCCGTCCCGACAATCGCCCAGAAGAATGGAGATTTCAGCGGATTGCTGACCGGAAATATGCAGAATTTGTGCGGAGAAGGAGACTCCCACAATCTCATCTACGATACCGGACAACTCTTTGATCCAGCCACCGAATATATGCAAAACTGCGACAATGGAAACTCGGTGCTGGTGGGCACTCCAATCCCTGGGAACAACATCGCAAACTATGGCAGCGGACTTGATTCGGTAGCGCTGAAGGTTCTGGCGCTTTATCCCGACCCCAATAGTGGCGGACAGTTTTACTTGAACGAAATGCCGTACCGTGATTCACGCAACCAGTGGGATGCGCGGGTCGACTGGAACGCTACCAAGAAAGATTACATATTTGGGCGATACATGATGGGATCTGTGGACCAGGTCTTTCCTGGAGCGCTGCAAATGTTCACTTTCATCCAATACTTCAAGGGGCATAACGTGGTTGGGGGCTGGACGCACACCTTTAGTCCAACTCTGCTCAACGATCTCCGGATTGGTTACCAGAAAAATTACCTGGATATGTCCTCTGAAGGCGTCCCGCGGCCACCGGGAACCCTCGCAAGCATGGGCATTGCTGGACTGGCTGCTGACAATCCCATGTTCGAAGAGTATCCAAGTATCGGCTTCAACAACTTTGCGGGGTGGGGAGATGGCACTTACAATCCGGACATTCTGCCCGATGCAACGATTAAGTATTCGGACATGATGACGAAGGTGTTGAAGCGGCATACCCTGACATTCGGCTTCGATTTCAATTTCTGGAATACAAAAGGCATGACTGCCCCGTACGCGCCGAATGGAGCCTTCTATTTTGACGGTCGGTTCTCTGCCCTGGGAGGGGGGTCGGCGGATGCTTCAAGCGCCTCGGACCTTGCGGACCTTGAGTTGGGCTATCCCGCTAATGCCTTCTATACCAAGAACCCCATCGTGAGCAATCTGACAGGCGGAAATTGGCTGGCCATATTCGTTCAGGACAATTTCCGGGTTAGCTCCAACGTCACGATCGAGGCCGGATTCCGCTGGGATTATCGCAGACAGCCTATTGAGGAAAATAACGCGATGGCTGCCTTCTTTCCGCTGTCGGACCAGCCCCTCTATCAGCCGGGAAATGCTCTGCTTATAAGCGCGTTTCCGGATGCACAAAACGATGCGCTCTGCGCCCAGGCCTATCTGCAGTCAGCAACTGGCCAGTGCCTGGTCGCCACTGCGGATAAGCGAAGGCAGTTAGGATTCAACAAGAACCAGGCGCGGCAGGTAAGTTTCGGCCCAGGAGCTGGCGATTTTTCACCTCGTCTGGCCATCTCCATGCGCCCAACCGGCTCGAATAAGTTAATTCTCCATGTTGGAGGAGGGATCTTTACCGATCTTAGCCTTACCAACCAACTGGCGGGCGCCAACGCCAATCCGATCACTGTTGTAACGCCTGTTTATGACACCAACTTCGGTGCGCCGCCACCGCAGACGGGCGGTATTGCAACGACGACGGAGCAGGTGTTCATGCATTCAACGACTCCTACTCTGGCGGAGGTCAATGCAGCCACGCAGCCCAGCCCGTTCTACCACACGCCGACACTTTATGAGTGGAGCATGAGTGTGCAGACACAGCTTGCCGACGACTGGGCGATCGAGGCTGCTTATCTGGGGAACAGGGGCGTTCATCTGGATTTTCTGCATGAGACCGGCAATCAGCCAAAACCCGGCGTTACGGATATGC
Organism: Acidobacteriaceae bacterium; assembly: GCA_009781125.1. The sequence continues at coordinate 12,624 of WQYS01000002.1, forward strand.
AGGAAAGGAGACCCTGGCCTGACTTCAATCAGCTCCGCTACGACACCTGGGACGGTATCTCGAACTACCATGCTTTGACCATTAAGGTCACCAAAGCCGCGCGCCACGGACTTTCGGGTCTGATCGGATATACCTATTCGAAGGCGCTGGACCAGAACAGCGGCACCTCAGAGACTTTGGCTGCTCCTCAGGACGACAACAACCCGCGCGCCGAGTACGGGCTGGCTGATACCAGCATTCGTCATCGATTTACGTTGAGTGGAATCTATGAGCTTCCCTTCGGCAAGGGCCGTCGTTTCCTGGGTAGCGGTGGTCCGCTGGTCAACGCGCTGGCAGGAGACTGGAGCCTTTCGTCGATCATAACGGCCCAGTCCGGATATCCCTTTACCGTAACTAGTGCCAATGATTTTTCCAATACCGGCTCGTGGATGCCAAGACCAGACAGGATATGCAAAGGCGTTGGGAAACGTTCTCTGGATAACTGGTTTGATCAAAGTTGTTTCCCCACGGACGCTCTTGAAGCGGCTTTGAATGCTGGTACTCCCCGGTTTGGGAACTCTGGCCGCAATATCTTGTTTGGTCCGGGACTCGTCGATGTAGACGCTTCCCTGATCAAGCGCTTTACGATTGTAGACAGGCTGAAGACAGAGTTTAAAGCGGAATTTTTCAACATACTGAATCATCCCAACTTTGCGCAGCCAGATGGAACTGTAGGCGATGGGTACACCGGCATGATCTACAACACAGTGGGCATAGGTACCACTGGATACAACCGGCAAATTCAACTAGGTCTGTCAGCGAAATTCTGATCGAAAGTGTGATCGAGGCTAGTTGGGTGCCGAGAGAGAATTGCTCAACTAGCCTCAAAGATCAGCAGAGAAATGTACGCTGTGAAATTCGACAGAAGAACATTATTCAAATCGGCAGGTGCTTACGGAATTACTCTCGCCATTCCGGATGTCCTGCGTTCTGAAACGGCAAATGAGGCAGCTACTCCAGCGGCGGTAAACGAAGCGTCGGCCAGTTCTGGTGTGTTTCAAGAACCGCTTATCGTGGCTCCTGACAATCCTGCGCAATGGGAGGCTTTTCGCCGCGATCTTGCAGCGTGGCGTAAAGCAGAACGAGAGCGTCTCAGGTACAGCGACTCTCTCTATACGCTTCCTGAATCCCGCTGGACGAGCCGGAATTTTGCCTGCTGCTTTGTGATGCTCTGTGACCTGGAGTTTTACAGTCCAGCTACAGGGAATTACAGGGTGGAATCCTTTCTGGAGGAAGGGCGAAGGGAGTTTGGTGGATACGATAGCGTTGTCTTGTGGCACGCTTATCCGAGAATCGGTGTCGACGATCGCAACCAGTTCGATTTCTATCGCGATATGCCTGGAGGACTGGATGGACTGCGCAGGTTGTCGAGAACACTGCATGACCATGGCGTGAAAGTGTTCATTGATTACAACCCATGGGATCAAGGAACCCGGCGGGAAGGCAAGGATGATTTTGACGTCCTTTCCATGATCGTCGGCGAAACGGAAGCTGACGGCGTTTTTCTCGACACTCTTTCCCAGGGCGCCGAAAGCTTCCGTTCTAAACTGGATGCCGTTCGCCGCGGAGTGGCTCTGGAATCTGAAGATACCGTGCCTCTTGATGTCTTGTACTTTCATAACATGTCGTGGGCGCAATGGTACTTCGATAGTCAGGTACCTGGCATTCTCCGGAACAAGTGGTTTGAGCGGCGGCATATGCAACATCAAATCCATCGCTGGAACCACGACCACATCAATGAACTTCAGATGGCGTGGATGAACGGCAGCGGGATGTTAATTTGGGAGAACGTCTTCGGTAGTTGGGTAGGCTGGAGCCAGAGCGACCGTGCGATTCTCCGATCCATGCTTCCAATCCAACGTCGATATTCTTCCTTGTTTGCAGGAGAGGGCTGGACGCCGCTGGTGGAAACCTCTCAACCAGACCTCTATGCAAGCCTGTGGGAAGACGGTTCCCGGAAGCTATGGACTCTTGTGAACAGGTCGGAAAGATCAATCACGGGTGAGTTGCTGACTGTTTCTCATTCGGAACCTTGCCAGTACTTTGACCTGGTGAAAGGAGAACCCATCTCTGTCGTCCACGGTCATGAGCGAACCAGCCTGCGGGGAACGGTCCCTCCGCGTGGGATTGGAGCCATCCTTTGCACAAAAGCGGACGAAGGGTCTGATTTTGATAAGTTTCTCCACGATCAGAGAAGTCTCCATCAGCGCAGAAGTGAAGACAGGACTTTTGCTTTTCGGCCAAGTGTGCAGAAGACGGTCGAGAGAATCGTGCCCGCTCAAGGCGGAAAAATTCCAGATGGCATGGTGCTGATACCTGCGGCACGATTTCTCATGAAGGTTTCATTTCGTACTCGCGAACCCGGATTTTATGAATCTTCCACTGATATAAACCTTGATAATCCATTGCTGGTAGTCGAGTTCGAGCGAGACGTTGTGTTACAAAGCTATGCCATCGACGCCGCTCCAGTGACAAACGCGCAGTATGCAGAGTTTCTTCGTGCTACATCCTACAAGCCGGTACATAGCGAGAATTTTCTAAAACACTGGAAAGATGGCAAGGTACCTCCTCCCGGACTCGAAGACCATCCGGTAGTCTATGTTGACCTGGACGATGCGCGGGCCTATGCGAGATGGGCCGGTAAGCGTCTGCCAACCGAGGAAGAGTGGCAGCACGCGGCCCAGGGCTCCGGTAACCTTCGCTATCCGTGGGGCAACGAGATGCTCCCCAATCGCTGCAACGGGGGAGAGACCGGATCGACCATGCCTGTTACCGCATTTCCTCTGGGACGGTCTCCGTTCGGTTGTTACGACATGTGCGGAAATACATGGGAGTGGACAGAAAGCGAGCGAAGCGACGAAAGGACACGCTTCTGCATTCTTAAGGGAGGATCGTTCTATCAAGCCAGGGGATCGGAATGGTATGCCGATGGCGGCCCACAACCTTCCGAATTTGCTTCTAAATATCTGCTGATGTGGCCAGGGGTCGATCGGTGCGCTACTATCGGCTTTCGCTGCGTAGTAGATAACTAACACTCTGTCAGTCGAAGGAGTCTCCATGTTTTTGCGAGTTTTATCCACGCTGGTACGGCTTTCACTGTTGTTCTGTCTGGTACTTTCGCTCCGCGCGGAAGGGCCGAAATATGTGAATGCTCAAGTGACCTTCCATACGCCTGTGCTAGACCAGCATGGAAAACTCCTGGCATGGTACAAACCGGAAAAGAACCTTGGTTACGACAAAGTCCTACGGCTTGGCTGGGACTTCATTGAACACAAGGTTCCCATCGACACGCGCCATAATACCGGATTGAAGATCTATCTATTCAATTCCGTGATGGATGGAAAGACGCTCCAGGGCGATTACTGGCAGCACAATCCCGCGATGGTATATGCAGCCTTCGTGGATAGCCTGATTGGCTGGTATCCATATTCCGGAGATGAGGAGGCGATCCGCACGGTCCGCGGCATGCTCGATTATCAACTCGCTCATGGCACGACTCCCGCCGATTGGGAGTGGCCCAGCGTTCCGTTTGCTACCTCCTGCGGCGACCAGACTGAATATGGCCGCTGCATCGAGAACATGCCGAAGGAGTTCTACGGCGGAATCGAGACCGATAAGATTGGTCAACTGGGCGTGGGCTATACGCTGTTCTATGAGTTGACAGGCGAGCGCAAATATCTGGATGCTGCCGTGCATTGCGCCGATGCGCTGGCGCGTCATGTTCGTCCAGGAGACGATCAGCATACTCCGTGGCCTTTTCGACTTGACGCGCGTACGGGAGTTACCCTTGCGCAGGAAGAATATGGTGGAGATGTTTCATCTTCGGTCCGGATGTTTGACGAGTTGATTCGCCTCAAGGCCGGTGACACAGCGGCTTACAAGAAGGCCCGTGATACCGCCTGGACGTGGGTTCTGGAAAATCCCTTGAACCCGGAGAGCAAAGCGCGGGACAAGTGGTCCGGCTTCTTCGAGGACATTCCGCACATGCCTGATAACGTCAACCAGTTCCTGCCCGATATGACAGCTTATTACATTCTGAGCCGTGAAGATCCGGCGTCGGTCGATCCGGAGTGGGTGAGTCATGTTGGCCACCTCATCGACTGGGTGCGGGGCCGTTTCGGACGCGGACCTTTTCTCGGGGCCTGGGCCATCGATGAGCAGGGAAAAATTAATAGCGGTTCGGGCGGATGGGAAAGTTGCTGTTCGCGGGCCGGTCAGGGCAGTCATGGTGGCAGATGGGCGGCGATCAACGCCATGTATGCCGATCGTACCGGCGACGGACAGGCCCGGGAGGACGCTTTTCGGTCCATGAATTACGCCACGTACTTCACCTCATCGGACGGATTGGTTGCCTGCTGCGGGACCGATTATGGCGCTCCCTTCTGGTTTAGTGACGGGTATGCTGACTCCCTCCGGCATTTCAACTGGATGATGGGTGCGCTGCCTGAATATGCGCCTGCCGGCGAATCTCACATCCTGCGCTCGTCAACCGTGATACAGAAGGTTAGTTATGGCGATCGATATATCTCTTACAGGACGTTTGATTCTGAAGGGACCCAGGTGCTTCGGCTGAATTTCAAGCCCACGCGGGTTACTGCCGCCGGAACCGCGCTTGGGGAACGAAACGATTTGAAAGAGCCAGGCTACACCCTGGAACCTGTTGCGAATGGAGATTATATCGTGCGGCTGCAACACCACGGTTCGTCGTCCATAGTGATCGAGGGGAAATAATAATCTGCTGAAAGCGGAAAGAGGAAAAAAACAATGAAACGAATTCTAACGTTGTTTGTCATACTTGCGAGCATGGGTCTAATTGCGAGGGGCCAGAGCAGTGCCTGGCCAGATCTCACTCAGGAACAGGACTATGTTCTGCACCGTTCGTCAAGTACGGACCCGTTGGGCGCGAACGCCGACAACCGCCGCGTGGCTCCAGGAGAGACCCTGACCGTGCTTGATGCGGACGGGCCGGGAACGGTTTCGCATATATGGTTCACCATTGCCAGCGATGAGTCCTACCATCTTAAGCGGATCGTATTGCGGATGTATTGGGATGGGGAAGAGACTCCGAGCGTCGAGTCTCCGATTGGAGACTTCTTCGGATTGGGACTGGGAGAGTATGTCAACTGGCAGAGCGAGATGCTCTCCGTGGGCAGTGTGCAGGCACTCAACTGCTTCTTCCCGATGCCATATCGGAAGCACGCGCGCATCACCGTCACGAACGAGGGAAAAGAACCGGTCAATGCGCTTTACTGGAACATAGACTATCGGACAGAGTCCCATCCCCTGTCTCCGGGCACTCTGTACTTCCATGCCCAGTATCGTCAGGCAATGCCAAACCATGGGTGGACGAACGAGTGGACCAGTAACGGCGATCCGCTGGTAAACGACAAAGCCAATCTGGACGGCAAGGACAACTACGTCTGGTTTGAAGCCAGGGGGCGAGGGCATTATGTCGGCGTAACCATGTCGGTATTGCTGAACCAGGATTATTGGTTTGGCGAAGGAGACGACATGTTCTTCATCGATGGCGAGAAGCTGCCATCGATCGTTGGAACAGGCACGGAAGATTACTTCCTTGGCGCATGGGACTGGGGGGGAGTGCCATTCTCCCATCTACTCTACGGAGCTCCGGTATTGGGGAAGGAAAAGGCCGGGGAAAGAGCAAGTGTTTACCGCTTCCATCTGGACTCACCGATTACTTTTACCAAGTCCTTCAAGGCCACGATTGAGCATGGGAGCGCTAACCACCGCTCTGATAACTACTCCTCAGTAGCTTATTGGTACCAGACAGAGCCCCATGCTCCTTTTCCTTCTTTGCCCCCGGTGGAGCAGAGAATACCTAAACTCCAACCCGTAGGTGGGCCAGGAAATGCTGGTTCGGGTTTTCCGAAATAAAGCTGTCGCTATCGGACTTGGGGCCGGACCCGTTGCGGGTCCGGCCCCAGGGTGCGACAAGCTGGAAACACTTTCATTTAATAAGGAGTAACAAAATCCGTGAAGCTCGATGGTCGAATTGCAGTAGTAACTGGAGCAGGTTCGGGGATTGGACGCGCCGTGGCGCATCGTCTGAGCGATGAGGGCGCGCGCGTGGTCGTGGTTGATATCGATGGAACACGGGCCGAAAAGACAGCTACGGAGATCCGCGAAAAGGGAGGAGATGCCCGCGCCTTCAAGGCGGACGTGGCGGATGCATCCTCGGTGGATGGTTTGCGTTCCTTTGTGCGCGCAACCTACGGCCCTCTGTCTGTCCTGGTGAATAACGCCGCAATTCAGGTGAATAAACTTATCGAAGACACAACCCCCGAAGAGTGGGTTCGGCAGATGGCTGTCAATGTTGGTGGAATGTTTCTTTGTTCCCGCGCGTTCCTTCCAGATTTGCGCGAGACGAAGGGCGCCATCATCAACATGTCGTCGGCGAATGGGTTCTTTGCCGAAGCTGCATGCGCCGGTTATTGTGCAACCAAAGGCGCGATCTTGGCCTTTACAAAGGCAATTGCCATCGACCACGGAAGAGAAGGAATCCGCGTAAATGCGATCTGCCCGGGCTACATCAATGCCGGGGGGGCGGAGGGTTACTTTGAGGCGCAGCCTGACCCTGCGAAGGCCAGGGCCGAGGCGGGCCTGCTGCATGCTCTGGGACGGATAGGGCAGCCTGAAGAGGTGGCCCGGGCAGTCGTCTTTCTTGCCAGCGAGGATGCTTCATTTATGACCGGGTCGGCCATGATTGTTGACGGAGGGTTTACTGCCGGGTTGCCGCCAAAGTAAGGGAGTTGCCGTGTTTTCACGTGAACGCTTTTGGGATTGGGTTCTGTTGCTCGTATGCAATCTGATATGGGCAAGCCAGTTCGTGCTGGTTAAAATCGTCCAGAAGCAGATGGGACCGATCGCCGCCACATCGCTTCCCATGCTTCTTGCGACGTTGATGCTTGTTCCGATCGTGCATTTCGAGTCGCGCAGGGCAATCGGCCAGTCGCGCACGGAACTTGGCGACCGCTGGGTCGCTTTTCTGCTGATTGGGGTATGCGGCCAGGTCTTCGCTCAGCTATTTATCACCTGGGGCGTGCGCTTTACTCTCGCTTCGAATGCGGCCCTTCTGATGCTTGCGCTCCCCATCGTGACCTCGTTCATGGCGTACCTGATCCTCAGCGAAACGATGACCCGCGTTCGATGGATCAGCTTCGGCCTGGCTCTTGCAGGAATCGCAGTGTGTTCGGGAGTGGACTGGAAGACGCTGAACTTCTCAGGATCGAGCAATGCGCTCGGCAATCTGCTCATCGTCGCCAGCGTGTGTGGAAGCGCGTTTTATAACGTGTACAGCAAAAAGCTCCTGGGCCAATACACTCCTTTGCAGGTGTTGCTCTACAGTTATTATTTTGTGGTCGCGTTGCTGGTGCCGATTACCATCTTCCTTGAGCCGGAGTTCCTTCGACAGGTGATGCACTACACGGCCCAGACCTGGATTGGCATCGGGCTGCTTGCTGGTTTGCAGTATTTCTTATCCATGGTGCTGTTCCTTACCGTTTTGAAGCGTTTGGATGCCATCCAGGCCAGCTTGTCCAATTACATGATTCCGTTCTTTGGCCTTGCGATCGCGGCTGCGGTACTTCACGAAAGACTTACGGCCTCCATGATCGCAGGAGGGGTCCTTGTTCTGTTGAGTACCCTTCTGATCACAGTGTATGAGGAGCGGGCCTCATTTCAACGACACATCATGCCGGAGAGTACGAATGTTCTCAAACACGAATCTACAGACTAGTGAACCAGTATGTATCGCAGCCACTGGAGACGCCTGTGGCGAGGGTATTTTGTGGGAGGCAGCCTCACGGTGCATTTATTGGACCGATATCAATCGCTTTCTCGTTCACCGCTACAGCATTGAGCGCGCGGAGATAAAGACATGGTTCTTCCCGGAGCCGGTGACATGCGTGCTTGCTACCGATAAGAGTGGCGTTCTTCTGCTCGTTCTTGGCTCGAAGGCCATGCTCTGGGAGCCTGAATGCGATGTCCGGCATAAGCCGCTTTTCAACCTGCCCGGCTGGCCCTTTGTGCGCTGCAACGAAGCCGCAATCGACCCGCACGGCAACCTTTGGATAGGCACGATGCGGAACAATGTGAAAGCCGATGGCGGACCCGGTGAAGCTGGCGGCGCAGACGGTATACTTTATCGAATTAAACCTTCCGGCGACGTGTCAGAGTGGCGGCGCGGCCTCGGCATATCCAATACGATGCTATGGAGTCCTGATAACTCCCGGTTCTATTTTGGCGATACACCGCGAAATCAGATATGGTCCTACAACTATGACCAGACGGATGGGGCCATCTCTAACGAGCAGCCGTTCTTTCAAGGCTTTGACCGCGGATTGCCTGATGGTTCCAGCATCGACTCTGAAGGGTTCATTTGGAACTGCCGTTACGGCGGTAGTTGCATAGTCCGGGTCGCGCCCGATGGTTCGGTTGACCATGTGATCGAAATGCCAGTCAGCAATCTCACGAATTGCACCTTCGGCGGAAAAGACGGCACTGTTCTTTATGTTACTTCTGCTTCGCCAGAACCCGGACGATGGGAGAGATTTGGCGGTTGCCTCTTTGCAGTGGAGACAAATGTTGCAGGCCTGCCAGCAAATGAATTCCGCTGCTCTTGAGCGAGAGGAAGGATGTCTTCTCCCGAAGATGAATCACGCGAACGCTGCTTTGTAAGAGAACAAGAAAGGTCATTAAACCAGAATGAGATATCGAAGCCAGGAATGGTTTCAAGGGCGCGACGAGCTGGGCTTCCAGCACCGCGCAGCTCTTCGCACGATGGGCCTCGACTATTCGCGCTTCGAGGGCCGTCCGGTGATTGGGATTGCGAACTCCTGGAGTGAGCTCAATAACTGCAACATGAACCTGCGAGACGTTGCCGAGGCCGTGAAGCGCGGCATACTGGCGGCCAACGCGCTGCCGCTTGAGTTTCCAACCATATCTCTCGGCGAAGAGTTCATGAAGCCGACCTCCATGCTGTATCGCAATCTTATGGCGATGGACATTGAGGAAACTCTGCGGGCAAATCCGCTGGACGGCGTTGTCCTGCTTTCCAACTGCGACAAGACGGGCCCGGCGCAGTTGATGGGCGCCGCAAGCGCGAACCTGCCCAGCATTCAGGTCAACGGAGGACCGAGGAAGGCCGAAAAGTGGAGAGGGGAAGAGGTCGGTTCCGGCACCGATCTGTGGCAATACTGGGATGAATACCGCACCGGCAGGCTTTCCGCTCAGGAATGGCATGAACTGGAGGATTGCATGTCCTGCGGTGTTGGCGCTTGCAATGTTATGGGAACCGCTTCTACCGTTGCGGCGATTACCGAGGGACTCGGCATGATGCTGCCTGGGTCATCAACCTGGGCAGCCGATGACCCGGGACGCATGGAGACGGCAGAGGCAGCGGGCCGAAGGATCGTGTCTCTGGTCGAGCAGGACATTCGTCCGCGGGACATCATGACGCAGGGTGCGTTCGATAATGCCATCCGTCTGTGCATGGCGCTGGGAGGGTCTACGAATGCCATCATTCACCTGATCGCAATTGCTGGCCGCCTGGGAATCGACCTGCCGATGGAGCGATTTGACCGGCTTGGCCGTGAGACGCCGTTTCTAGTGGATGTGAAGCCATCCGGTAAGAACCTGATTCATGCGCTGCACGCGGCGGGCGGAGTTCCAGCCGTGTTGAAACGGATCGAAGCCAAGCTCGATACCAGTTGCCTGACCGTGAGTGGAAACACGCTCGCTCAGGATCTTGCGGGCGTGGTTTGCCAAAACGAGGATGTGGTTCGGCCTCTGTCCGCACCTCTGCACTCCGGAGGGGCCATTGCTGTTCTGAGCGGCAACCTGGCGCCCCGCGGTGCTCTGCTGAAGACCTCGGCTGCATCTCCTGCTTTGTTCAGACATGAAGGCGAGGCGATAGTATTTGATGGTTATCAGGACATGCTTGCACGGATCGAAGATCCCGGCCTCCCGGTGACAGCCGCATCGGTTCTGATTATGAGAAATTGCGGCCCTAAGGCGGTGCCGGGCATGCCGGAGTGGGGATCCATTCCGGTTCCGCGCAAGCTCCAGGCTGCTGGAATTACCGATGTGGTCAGGATCAGCGATGCCCGTATGAGCGGCACAAGTTATGGCACGGTCATTCTGCATGTGTGCCCTGAAGGCGTTCTGAATCCAGCTTTGTCCGCCGTACGTGACGGCGACCGGATCCGGCTCGATGTAGAAAGTAGAACTCTGGAGTTGCTGGTTTCAGATGACGAGATCGCGAAGCGTTTACTGGGTAAACCCGTTTGGAAGACCAATCATTTACGCGGGTATCCCAGGCTTTATGCCGATCATGTCCTGCAGTGTGATGAGGGTTGCGACTTTGACTTCCTTCGCCCGCGCAATGCGGCGGAGTTGGAGTTCATCCCACCGGTGGTGGGTCGAAGCTAATGGATTCGGACCGACCGAAAAGAAGGATACGACGATGGGTTCTCATATCGAGCTGAAGACGCAATCGGTACCGGCGCTTGCGCGCGGACTTCGTGTCCTTGAGTACCTTGCCCAGTCTCGACGGGGCGTCACATTGTCGCAGATAGCACAGAAACTCCAGATGCCGCGCAGCACCGGACATGCGTTGCTGCTTACCTGCGAACGGTGTGGCTACGTGCTGCGTGACGAGGAAAGCGGACGCTATATCTTGTCCTCCCGGCTGCACACCATTGCCCGGATGGCATTGGGCGGAACCAACCTTCGCGAACACTGATACTGCCACTTCTCTCTCACTCCATCGATTCCCTTCTGAGAGAATTTTGAGAGTTATCGATTGTCCCTACAGCACACCGTACTTTGCGTAAACATCCTTCAGGTAGGCGCCTTTCTTCAGCTCGGCACGGCTATCGTTCTCTTTCGCCACCTTCTCTGAAGCCAACTCGATCATTCTAGGTAGGACCTCAGATGGAACCGCGACTACGCCGTCATAATCGGCAACGATCAGATCGCCTGGAGAAACCCTGGCACCGGCGCACTCAATCGGCTTGTTGTAATCGATCATGGCTCCGCGGCCTTTTGAATCCACCGGCTTGATGCCGCGGGCAAACACGGGGAAGTTGAGGCTCTGTATCTTTCTCACGTCACGCACGAGACCGTCGATCACTGCGCCCCGCGCTCCGCGCACCTGCGCAGCGGTTGACAGCAACTCACCCCACGGCGCATTCTGCACCGAACCTGCCGTCGATACAACTACAACCTCGCCGGGAAGAATGGAATCGAGCACTTCGATCTCCATTGCATACGGGTCCTCCGGAATGTGGTACAGGTCAACGCACGAAACCGTGCGCGCCCATCCCGCAAATCGATCCTCTCGCGTGATGGGCCTCAAAAACTCGCGCAAGGCCTGATTTCGATAGCCCAGCTCATCCAGAACGTCGGAGATCACCGCTGTATACAGTTGCTCTTCGACTTGCTGGAACATTCTCAAGTCCGCTTCAGTTGCCGGGCCACGGGTAGGCCTGATGGATTGGCTGCTCATAAAACGATCCTACTGACAAACATGCCGGAAAAGATAACCGGGCCGGAAGAATCTGCCTTAACTGTCCGACAGGCTGGACAGTATCGAAGGACGGCGACGCTGCTGCCTGAAGAATCAAATGGAGAACGTTGCGACCGTCCCTGGCCGCACAGTGGTCCCCCAATTGAACGAACGTGTAGACTTTGCGTCTGTGAAGACAAGCCTCTCAACGATCAACTCGCCTTCGACGATTTTGATTCTGAGCCTTCGGCCTTCAAGTTCGATAACTCCGAATCCAGACGCCGTGGAAAAGAAGCTCCGGAAGGGAGAGACTTTTAACTTCGGCGCGAAGTATAGAGCGCGCTCCACCGCGGAGTACCGGAAACCGGAGAGGGCCCCAAGCAGCGCATAGCTGGCCATGGCACGAGCGTACCAATTCCCGCATTCGTACTCGTTCCAGGGATTGCGCGTGCGTCCGTCGTAGCGGCTGCGGAGCGCTTTGACAATGGTGAGGCCTTCTTCGACAAAGCCCTCTTCGATGAGATGCGAAGCTACCTGATATTCAATGCCGGTCCAGACCTCGTCGGAGTATACGAAAGGCAGGGTAGGCTTGCCTCCATGCGGCCAGCTACACAGCAGCAGGCCGGGCTCGCGGCCCATCGCATAGCCTGGGCGCTGCGCGTTGGCATGTTGGCTGAGATCGGTCTTGAAGTTGTATTTGAAGATGGCCCGCAGCGCGGAGTGCAGGTTCTTCGGCGCGAGCGAAGATTCGATGCCATAGGTCCGCGCCATCCACGCACCAATGACTCCGTCGGAGAGGCATCCATTGCCGTACTGGTATTTGGGGCCTTCGCGCTTAAGCAGCCGCTGCATCTCGCTGCTGTTCTCGTTGACGCGCTCTATGGATTGCGCAAAGGATTGGTCGCGAAGATTGAGATATTGGATGTTCTGCGCGTAATACTCACCGTTGAAGAGGTGCTCGTCCATATATCGCGCGGAACGTTGAGCGAGGTCGCCGTAAGACGAGGCGTCGGAATGCTCGCCGAGCGCAGTGGCCATCTGTGCCATTGCGGAAAGAGCGCCGAGATAGACGCTGGAGCACATCGGCTCAGCGCCCCAGAACTCAATATCGTAGGTGTTGTGGTGCGGCTCGAAAAGGGCCCCCAGGCGATCGGGGTCCCACGTAGCGATGCAGTAATCGATGCTGCGCCTGGCAAGGGGATAGAGGCGCTTGAGCCACGCATCGTCGCCGCATATGTGCCAGTCGCGGAAGACCTTCATAATGCCGCCCAGCTGGCCATCTGCCGCAGCATACCCGCTGTGATCGACCGGGCCGTCTGGAATCGCGCTGCGAAAGTTTACGTGGCCGCGGTCGTCCATGGAACGAACCAGCTCCAGGTCGCGAAGAGTGCGCTCCAGCCGTGGATAGAGATGCGGAAGAGCCTGGGCATAGTTCCAGACGTGCGTGCAGGAGCCTTCACAACAGCCGCTGTCCGGGAAGCAGCCTTCCCATCCCCAGATGTTGCCGTTCTCCTGACGCAGGACCGTGGGCGACTTCAGGATCGCAAGATTGGCCGAGACAGCGTCCATGACGTATGGAGGAAGCGTGGAAGAAAAAAGCGCCTCCTTGAATTGAAGCGTGCGGGTCCGCAAGGGGCCGTAGTTCTGCTCGACGTAGAGGGCGGCCTCGCGCGCGTCATTCCACTGCGACGCATAGTACGGCCGCCACGGCGGAGCGCCCTGAGCAGAGACCGTGCGGCATCCAGGTTGACCCTGCACCTCCGGCCCTTGGGAGAGTCCCCCTTCGCGGAGATAGCTATTGGGGAAATGCCAGGCGATGATCACGGGGTACGTGTGCGTCTCGCCGGGTGAGAGATGGCCTTCAAGCAAAACAGAGCAACCATTTCTGCCGGAGTTGTCGACCGCATTGGAACCTTCGTTGGCGCTGAAGGTGCCGCTGGAGAGCTCACGCCACAGGGCGGAGAGCGAATCGAACTCCCACCAGGGGCTGCGCAGCCACATGGCCTTGATACGCGGTTTGGCGCCGATAACGATAAGGCTGGCGCTGCCGTAGGATTCAGAGTTTGGTTCTTCGCTATTGGTGAGAAAAACGCCTTTGCCGGGAATGACTGAGTTCAGAGTGGCCGCTTGATCGGGCCTGCATCCGGGGGCCAGATGCGAGAGGTGGTACGAAAACTCGTAGTCAATCGGGCGGGAAGATGTGTTGCGCAGCGTGTATTCAAGGATGGCGCAAGGGATGCCGGAGTCTTTGTCGTCGAGCGGGATGAAGGGGTTCCAACCGAGAAGAGACACATCCAGGGGGACCGATGGATCGGCAAATCGGACCTCTCCGAACGGATACTCCCCGCGGAAGTCACATTCCGCAAATCTCGGGAAACCTTCAAATCCACCGCGCCGAAGGCCCTGGCCCTGCAGTCCCTGATCGAAGATCTGGAACACGGGAAATGGTCCTTCGACGAGCTTCGTTACAGGCGCAGCGCCCTTGATGTGGAGAACGGCGAATGCGGCCTCCGGTGAGTTGGAGGTAAAGCCAGCGGGTAGAGCCGTGGTCGCAGGCCGGGTGCGAATCGAGAAGTCCTGCAAACCGCCGCGCCCGTTGAGACATACACAACCTGCGCCGATGCCCCCAACAGGCATGGCCACTTGCGTAGCTCGGTCGCCTTTGAAGGTGCGCGGCGGACCAGGTAGAAAAAGTTCCGTCGAAGAAAATGAAGCCGGATCGGACCCCGTTAATGGGACGGCTTGATCGGGGAGATGAACTGTGGAGCCAGGGGCCGGAGTCGCCGCAGCCAACGCCGCAGCCGATGTCGCAGCAAGGAATTCACGGCGTGTGGGCTTCTTGACGGACATTGACTCTCCCATGGTGGATGGGGAAAGGATAACACTGCCACAGGACATCGCCGACGCACAATAAAAATGCGCTCAGGAAGGCGCAGCATGCACCTGACTTAAAGCGGGCTACTAAACCGAGCCGTTGTCTCTAACAGCCATCTTCGGGCCAGGACTGGTTTATGCGGATGTCAAGAAAAAGTGTTGGTGCGTACAGTTATTCATCGGCCAGCGTCGCGCGCATGGTTGCCAGTTCTTTCTTCTTCTCCGCATCGACCTTCGGATAGGTGAGGTCGAGCTGCTCCACGGCTTCGACAATGGCAGCGGCGACCACGAGCCGCGTAAACCACTTATTATCGGCGGGCACCACGAACCAGGGTGCGTGCTTGGTTGCGGTGGCGCGAATGGCTTCTTCATAGGAGCGCATGTAGTTGGTCCAGAACCTGCGCTCGTGTATGTCCGAGGGAGAAAACTTCCAGTTCTTCTCGGGCGTGTCGAGCCGCTTCAGAAAGCGCTTCTTCTGTTCGTCGAGCGACAGTTGCAGGAAAAACTTAAGCACAATAACTCCCTGGCGGGTGAGGTAGTCCTCGAAGCGCGCAATATCGGCGAGCCGCTCGTCCCAGATGCGTTTGGTGATAAGCCTCTGGGGTATCCTCTGCTGTTTCAGAATGGCTTCGTGCACGCGCACCACCAGAACCTCCTCGTAGTAGGAGCGGTTGAAGATGCCGATCTTTCCGCGCTCGGGCAGGCGGCAGGTGTAACGCCACAGGAAGTCGTGGCTGAGCTCCTCCTGCGACGGCTGGCGGAACGAGAAGACCTGGCATCCCTGCGGATTGATGCCGCTCATGACGTGCCGGATGGTGCTGTCCTTGCCCGCCGCGTCCATGGCCTGGAAGACCAGCAGCAGCGACCAGCGGTCCTGCGCGTAGAGCATC
>WQYS01000003.1 GCA_009781125.1 Acidobacteriaceae bacterium
CAGGCAGACGAAAGTAAATACTACAAGTACGGCATTCAAGCGCATCTTATTCTTACCCAGAGGACGCGCGAACGCCAGAGCACTTTCGATTTTAACATAACCCGAACAGGAAGAAGGACTAAGCAGCGCGAGTGTTACCAATCTGCAAACCAGACAGCTTCTTGCGATAACTCACGTAGGCCTCGTCGCGGAGCCGCGCGAAGCTCTTTACAAGCGGAGAGGACTCGCCCATATGCGAGCGGGCGATCTCCGCGAGAACGAGCCAATCATGCCAATGACCGCCAAGCGCCTGCACCTCCTCAAAGACACGGGCCAGAGAGCGCGCCGGGCGAGCTGGCTTCGGCGCGTTTTCCGCCATGTAGCGGGCAATCTTCGCCTTTTTCCGAATCGCGTGCAGACGATCCGGGTCGTCGTCCGGCGCAGGAGCGTTCTGCGCAAACCAGTTCTCAGTCAATGCTGTAAGCCCGGATATGCCAAGTACGATGGGCTCAGCCCGCTCGCGCTCGGCCAAAAGAGCTCCAAGAGCGCGCGTCAGCTTCGCGTGGAGCTTGTCGAGCGTCCGCATCAATTCTTCAGCAGCCTCAATGCGTTGTTGCTGTAGCACTCTCGAAAGTTTTTCTCCCTCGGCCTGCGCCTTCGACGGAGCATGGCCGGCGATCAGATCGCACAACACATCAAAGTCACGAACCCGTCCTGCGGCGCGGCGGATTTTCTTCAACAACCGGGCAGCCTTCGGCCCGCTCCGGTTGCGGCTTGAACGAGCATCCAACATATCCAGCAGAATCATCTGCGCTTCAATGCGGCGAGTCGTGGTGCGGGTTCTGTGGACGTGCCTCTTGTCAGGCCGCCGACGGCAGGACAGAATAGCTGCATGGAGAGTGGCCATGTAGCGCTGCAGTATCTCCACGGGACGAACTGTTGCCTGAACTTTCATCGCGCGCTGGTTACGGGTCTGGGAGAAGGTAGTTTCCTGAAAATAATTGCCTGTATTTGAATGCACCTTATCATATTCCTCATACATCCATTTGGCATAGCAGGACGGGAGGCAGGATATCCGATGATAGGATCACGTTTTTATACACACATCATTCTGGGCGCTTCTCTAACTATTTATCCGGGATGCTTCGCCGTTGCCGCGCAGGACACGCCCAAAAGACACGCGAAGGCCGCGCCAAAGTTAGCCACGGCAACCTGGTCGCCCGATGTCGAGACGGCTCTGGGAGTCTCCTCCACAGACTTCCGGACCACCGGGCTGAACAAGCTGACGCCCAGCCAGCTTCAGGCTCTGGAGGAGGCCGTAAAGCGTCACCCTTACTTCGATGCAACGAAAAAGCTGCTCACCTGTGCTCGCGGCCCGCTGGCTCCAGGCGCCCATGCGCGCGTCTTTCTCACCGTGGATGGCGAGGATCCCGAGGGACTTCGCGCAGCCGAAATTCTCCGCGCCGTGAGGTCGCTCCCGGGAGTTGATCTTGCCGATACCGCCGCCGACGCAGACCGGATCCTGCATGTGGTTGTTCAGGAACTGACACTGAAGAACAAAACCATCGGCTATACGGCCTCTTATGTCACGGCGACTCCCTGCGTCTCCGAGTCAGACAGCGGCAAGACGGATGTCGAGTTGAAGGGACAGCTCGGAAACTCGACCAACTCGAATGGAGCCGATCTGGCACGCAATCTTGCAGCCATGCTCGCTGAGGACATTCAGACGATCCGGGCAACCGCCCGGAAATAGAACGCCCGCCTCTGCGCTCACCTGAAGAGGTCTTTCAGCCTCAGGAAAACATAGACGGCGGCAAAGAGTATCCCCGTCGTGCTGGCTCCCCAGTGCTCGGCCAGTTGATGAAAGAGATTCACGTACCACGGAGGTGGAGTGGCATCCTCATGCGAGTTGCCGCGCTGACCCTGGCCGTAGAGTGCATTGGGCACGGGAGCCTCAAGAGCGGCATCCTTCTGTGCGGTGGAGCCAGAGGTCTGGGCCGAGCCGTCACCGGAGTCGCTGCCGGAAGCCTGAACAGGTGATCGATATGTATCAGAAGAGATTCGATACACATACGCATCTCTGCGCGCGGAGGATTCTCCGGACTCGTTTGCCCCATCGACAAGTGACCGCTGCAACAGCGCTTCGGCGATCCTTTGATTGGTATCGCCAGAGAACGCAACCGGTAGAGCCGTGTTCAGATTCAGAGCTGTTTCAACCCTGCTCTCCTGCGTCTGAGGCGCTGTGTCCTCATCCATATCCGGACTTGTAAAAAACGTGAGCAGCCGATCCGGGCTGGCCGAGGCCTCGTCCGAACGCTCCTGAGCAAGGCTCTCGGTCACAACCGATAGCTCATGTCTTTCGATCTTCTGCAGGATCGTATCGCACCTGGCTTCGAACGAGCCTGGAATCCATATGCCGAACATCAATGTTACTTCAAAGAGTCTTTCTGTAAACCTGCGTAACTTAAGCATCTTTCTGCTCTCGATCTAATAGGGTGCAAATAAGGTGCTGCAATATAAGGTAATTTCCGCAGAATTGTACGCCTGTTTTCGGCATCGTCCACGAGGTTTTTTTCATGAATACGAACGCTCAGGCAACCCGCGATGATTCAATGCGATAGAGCGCTCGGCGGCGAGAATCCTCGACCGCGTGCAGCGGTTACCAGGCAATTACCTCGCGTGATGACCTGGCTGACTCGATGGCATGATGAAGAGATGGAACCATCCTGGAGTATCGACCGCGTCATCGCCGTGGACTGGTCGGGCCGTATCGATCAAGCCGGCCAGCGAAGACATATCTGGGCCGGAGTCTGGAGCGGCGGCACAGCGGGCTCCCGCGTGACGCTCGAAGCCGGACGGACGCGCGAGGAATGGATTGAGTGGCTCATCAAGCTCGCCCGGGAGACTCCGCGCATGGTCGTCGGCCTCGATTGCTGCTTCAGCTTTCCCGCGTGGTTTGTGCGCGAGCACGGCTGCGCCACGGTCTTTGATCTGTGGCGTTACGTGGCTGCCGGAAACGGCGAGCGCTGGCTGAGCCGCAACGGCGACAGCCGCGATGCGCGTTTCTGGGGAGCGCCGCACAAGCGTCCGGCGGAGTTCTGTGGAGAGCAACTGCCGCGTTCCATGCGCCTCACCGACATGGACAACAAGATTACTCCGAAGATGCTGCAAGGAGACCCGGAACGCGCGGCGAAGGTCCGCGGAATCACGCCTAAATCTCCGTTTCAGATTGGCGGCTCGGGCAGCGTCGGAACGGGCAGTCTCCGCGCCATGCCGGGGCTGTTGCGGCTGCACGAGGCCGGGTTTCGCATCTGGCCTTTCGATTCAGCGGCCATCGATACCGCAAAACCTCAGCCTTTGTTAATTGAAATGTACACGCGGCTGCTGACCGGCGCAGTCAGCAAAAGCAATGAGCAGGCGCGGAAAAACTATCTTGCGGCAAGAAAGAACGATCCCTTGTATGAAGGCCTGTCGCGCAGCGTGCTCTCCCAGGCGAAGACCAGCGAAGATGCCTTCGACGCCCTTGTCAGCGTTATCGAAATGGTTCGATGGCAAGAGGAGTTTCCCGCGCTGAAAGCTACCCGCGACAAGACGCTGCGGCTGGAAGGTATAACGTGGCGTCCGGGAATCCGCTAGATGTTTAGCTGACAGCTGACGGATTTTTCAGCCGCTGCTGATAGTGCTGGAGGAAGTAATGCATGGTTTCGATACGAATGCGAATCGATGCCAGCGGGCGATTCTCGTCGAGATCGCGAAACGAAAAGTGCGGCTTTCCTGACTGCTCGATGATCTGCTCGATCACGCGGCTGATGAACGCATCATGACCGCATTTGAAGTTCGACAGCTCCACCGAGATCAGGTTGGGATGGCGGGCGACGAACTTTGCCGCCCATATCTTGTGGTTCGAGCTGGCCGCAAAGGTGTGCTTCCAGACATCGGAGATGTCCAGCGGAGAGGCAATCAATCCAGCGCGCACCTGCTCTGCGAACAATCGATCCAGAAGATCGGCATCGAGCGGTAGCAGGCCTTGCGAAAAGACGGGATACCCCAGCCGGTTCAGCTCCTCGGTAATTCCCTGGTTCAAGCCCGGGTCATGATGATACGGCCGGCCCAGTATCACAAGCCCGATCTGTCCGTTCTGTTCGAGTTGATCGAGCGTGCGCCGCGCCTGATGGCGAAACTTGTCTTCAAAGAGCTTCCAGGCATCAAAGGCTAGATCAACGGCGTGCGAGTTTTCATCCCAGGCGAGGTGCAGCAGATCCTTCCACGCCTCGAACATCTGAAACTTAAACAGCTCGCGGTCCGCCATGTTCAGAACGGGATTCACATACCTCACCCCCGCCTCGGAAAACCAGTTCACGTTGCGGGAGAAGGCCGCTTTCACGGCTTCGGGCGTTGCCGAACCGGATGGACATGCATTCGATCCGCTGCATTCCTGAAGGTGAGTCGTCAGCACATCAAACATGGGGAAAAAGATCGCATCGAGCGGCTGCGTCTTCGCTTTCTGGAGCAGCTCGTAAACATGGGCGATTGCAATCTTCGATGGGAAACATGGATCAACCGCCGAAAAACCTGCCGCATTCTTGTAGCGCTCCGGACTGGAGAACTGCGAGTAGTGAAGATGATGCGGAAGAATGCCAAGGCTCTCAAAATAAGCGGAGAACAGCGGAGCATAAGTATAGAGATTCAACGCCCTCGGAATACCGATGTGTGTGCGCGCGCGAAGTCTCATCTTCTTTTCGGCGCGTCCTGATGAGCGCGGCTTCTGGTTGCCCGCAGCTATCGAGGCAGGATGCACCGGCCTCCACACCTGCTCGGCGGCGAGCTGCACAAAGTCAGGACAACTTGTACTCTGGGCTTTCCACTGCTGGTTGATCTTTCGCACTCCATCTGCATTTTCAGCCTCTCCGCGCTCGCAGGTGGCGATGATGACGCGCTTGTGATCGCCGAGTTCCACGAAGGTCCGGAGACAGCGGTTCGAGCAGTAATGGCAGCGCGTGGTCTCGTCGCGACGAATTGTGTAAGCAAGTGAGTCGAGAGACTCAAATCCTGGGAAGTGAGTGCGAAGTCCATCGCGATAATTCTCTGCAACCTGAAGCGCCGCTCCGATCGCGCCCGCTACCGAGCAGTTCGGATGGACCGTTATCTCGGGCTTGTCATCGCCGTGAAAATGCTGCCTGATGTAGTCCACCTCAGCTTTGACCACGGCGAGGTTTCTCTGCGTGCCGCCCTGTAGAACGAAGCGGCGTCCCAGCGCAGCCACATTCGCGACTCCGGCAACGTAGCGGAAGACATTCTTGGGAAGCACGGTGGCCAGACCTGCAAGAATCTCCTCCGGCTGCCATCCTTCGCGCTGAAAGTTCACGATGTCCGCCTGCAGAAAGACCGCGCAGCCATAGCTGAACTGCGGCATGCGGCGCGCGCGAAAGGCTACGCCGGCGAAGTCCTCTACGCGGATGCCGATGCTTTCTGCCGCTGCCTGCAAAAAATATCCGTTCCCTGCCGAGCATTGCGTGTTCAGCTTGAAGTCCTTCACGGCTCCGTTCTGAAGCACGATGATCTTGATGTCCTGCCCACCGACGTCGATAATGGCAGCGACGTTCGGGTCAAGCTGCAAGGACGACTTCGCATGAGCCACGGTTTCGACCAGCGCCAGGTCCGCCGAGAGCACCTTCTTCAAGAGATCCTTTGAATAGCCAGTGGTTCCCAGTCCAAGCACTCGCACCGAAGGACTCAGCGCTTCGAGCTTGCCGCGAAGCTCGCCGAGCACGGCGACGGCATCGGTGATCGGATCGGACTGCGAAAGCCGATACGAAGAAGCAACAACCTCTCCGTCAGCAGAGATCGCCACCGACTTGGTGGAGGTTGAGCCTCCATCCAGCCCCACGAAGACCTCCAGCTCATCTTCGGCACGAGCTGGCGCAGGCGCATCTTGAAAAGAATAATTTCTGCGAAAGTCTTCCAGTTCCGGCGCAGACGCGCACAAACCTTCGTTGTCTGAAGACTGCGTTCGCAATTCATCGTGATTGCGAATATACACATCAAGTGCACGGATTCCCTTGAACGACACGAGATTGCCGGATTCGGCAGCGCCAAACTCAATCGCTCCCATGGCGGCGAAGTATTCGGCCTGTGGTGGAACGGCGACGAGCTCCTCTATATCTGCGCCATCAGGAAGATTGAACTCTCTCCGCTTCCAGAGATCAAGCAGGCCTCTGCGCCAGGCCAGTTGCAGGCCCGGGAAAAAGGCGCACGGACCGCCAAGTAGAAAGACCTTCGGCGTTATGGTATTGCCGCGCGTAAGCACGCTGAGGTTCTGCAACACGATGGCGTGAAACAACGACGCAATTAAATCCTCCGCAGGGACGCCCTGTTTTTGCAGTCCGGTAATATCGGTTTCCGCAAAGACACCGCACTTGCCCGCTACCGGATAGACATGCGCGGCTTCAAACGTTTCGGTAAGCAGCCTGTCATTAGGGATGTGCAGCTTGGCGGCAATCTTTTCGATCACGACACCCGTGCCGCCTGCGCACTTGTCGTTCATGGTGGCGATCTTCCTGCGCCCGCCCGGGTGGCTGGCGTCGTCGAAGAAGATCATCTTAGCGTCCTGCCCGCCCAGCTCGATGACGGAGCGGACCTCGGGATAGAACGACTCGACCGCCAGGCTGACCGCAGCCACCTCCTGCACGAAACGAGCGCCCAGGATGTCGGCGAGCCGCTGGCCTCCGCTGCCGGTCATGAACAGCCGCACGTGACTCTCGGCCAGCGAGAGCTGCGTCATGATCTCCTGCAAGACGCCGAGGACCGTAGCCGCCTGGCGAGCCTCGTGCCGCCGGTAACGCTCGAGCAGAATCTCTCGCGTGTCCGCGGCGCGCACGACCGCCTTCACCGTGGTCGATCCGACATCAATACCTATAAAGGATCTCTGCATCTTTACCTGAAGGCAGCGTCAGGCGACTCCTTGATCCAGGACAAGGAGTGCGCTTTCTCGCCGGGACGAGCCGACATCAGCCGGTCTGCATATAAGACGAAGTTAGCGGCGGTCGAAACCACTCCGGGCGCGCGCGGAATCTGGCACATGGGATGCCGCAGCGCAGGAGTCTCGGCGACAAACGCGCGAATCTCATCCAGAGTATGGCGCGTCGAGCCGAGGACTCGTTCGAACTCATGAGCCGTTCTAGCCTTGGCCTCCGAAAGCGCCATCTGCACACGGCTATAAGCATGAACCTCGCCATCCGCCGAGGTTTCGATGGGCAGGAAGCGGACATCGGAAAAGCGTTCGACCAGCGAGGCCTGAACCGCATCGGACTGGATCGACGGCAGGCAGCCAAACGGCTTCAGCGCGACCACCAGATGACACATCTGGTGGTTCGTGTAGTGGAGCGTCTTGGCGACCTCCAGATGGCCTTCGCCACCGCGCAGGCGCGTGTCGTAAAACGGATCGGCTAACTCGGCCAGCTCCCGCTGCGAAGCCATGTGCGGCACGGGAAACGCGAGCAGCTTTGCAAGCCGATCGTAATGATGACGGTAGATAGCGGCTCCAGCAGAGAAGCCGAGCCGCTTGAGATGAAGTCCGGCGCGGGCTCTGGCTGCCTTCCACGGAGAACTCCACGGCGCGGTGTGGCGCAGCATCCGGCCTTTGTACTCCACCTGGGTCTTTTTCTGGTGCAGCAGATAGAGCAGCCAGACACTGATCGGTTCGATGGAAACCTCGGCTCCCTCTTTTTCGAGGAAGTCCAGCATGCGGAAGTTTCCTTCGCTCTCGGTCATCTGCGCCCAGAACTCGCCGATGACCTTGACTCGCGGCTTCACGCGCAGCCAATCGACCTCGACCCGCCGCAACTCGTCTGCGACAGTGGGAAGAACCGTGGTCAGCGCCTTGCCGTACAGGTGGGTCCAGATCTTGCCCACGGTGTTGCGAATCCTGTACGCGCGCGACTCCGATGGCGGACAAAGATACGGCGGCAGCACCTTGTTCAGCTCGAATCCCTGATAAGTTCTGAGGTGCTCGGCGAGACAATCGGCCATGCCCTCGATGGCGCGATCCGTAGCTCCGGCCTGCGTCTCGTAGGGTTTAATGCGGCGCTGTTCGATGTTCAGAAGATCGCCCAGGATAAACGAGTGCATGGCGTTCAGGCCGAAGTCTACGGTGAAGTGCAGTCCGCTGTGGCCGGTCGAGGCGTTGATGCCATGATCCTGCGAGAAAGAGAGGATGCGAAATCCGTTATATCCCGCAGCGTTCAGCGCTGTGCGGAACTCCGACTCGTACATGCCAAAGCGGCAAGGGCCGCCGCAGGCCGCCGTAAAGTAGACATACTGCCGGACGATTTCGTCGCGCGAGAGACCCGCCTTCTCCTTTTCCTGAAGAAATCGGACCAGATTTCCAACCGTAAAGTACACGGGATTGCACAGCCCGCTGGCGCAGAACTCCTTGCCCAGCTCATGCGCATCTCTGTCCGTCTCCGGCAGACGCTGCGAACGGTACCCGGCTCCGGCCAGAAGACCCTCGATCAGTCGCTCATGCTTCCAGGTCAGCCCGCCAAACAGAATCGTGACCGTGGCTCGCTCCTCGGCAGTGAACGGCCGCTCCGCTGGCCTTAGCGGTAGAAACTCGGATTGTGCCGCTGTTGGATGGAGTGACAAGAGTACTGACCTCATGGAATCGCTACAGGATGAACACGCAGGCCTGAATGGAGCCGGACCTGCTTGTTTTCTGTAGGATCGCTGTCGCAACTTTGCTTTTAAATTTTACCTTCATTTTCGTTGAAGGTTTTCAAAATACGGCCTGCAACCTATTGAAAACAACTGTAGGGAAGACGAAGCTCCAACCAGAAAAGACGCCGAAAAACACATAAGCTGTTAATCTTTAGTAAGGACTATGCGCCGGGACCGGCAGAAAGAGACGAATCAGCAGGAAGAGAGATGACTGAAGAACGGCAGGTTGCAACGAATGGACAGACGCGGGAGACATTTGCGTCGCGGGAGTCAGCAGTACTGTTAATCACTTGTCCCGATCAGCGGGGGTTGGTAGCGTCTGTGTCGGCTCTGTTGTACGAAACGGGCGCAAACATTATCCACGCGGACCAGCACCAGGACCATGACGAAGGGCTGTTTTTCATGCGCGTGGAATGGCTGTTGGAAGGCTTTGACCTGGACGGGTTTCGCACCGCGTTTACGCCGCTGGCAGCGAGGTTCAAGATGGACTGGAAGCTGCGGCTGAGCCACGAGAAGCCGCGCGTGGTGATCTTCGTCTCGCAGTATCTTCACTGCCTGTCGGACCTGCTGTACAGAAACCAGATGGGGGAGCTTGCCTGCGAGATCGTGATGATCGTGAGCAATCACAAGGACGGCGAGGCGCTGGCGAGGTTTTATGAGATTCCGTTCCACTATATTCCGGCAACGGCAGAATGCAGAGAGGCCGCCGAGACGCAGCAACTCGCGCTGCTGGAAAAAGCGGGCGTGGAACTGATCGTGCTGGCGCGGTACATGCAGATTCTGACGGCGCGGTTTGTGGAACGCTATCCGCTGGCCGTGATTAATGTGCATCACTCGTTTCTTCCAGCGTTTATCGGGGCGCGTCCGTATCACGCGGCCTTCCGGCGCGGAGTGAAGCTGATCGGCGCGACCAGCCACTATGTAACCGCAACGCTCGACGAAGGCCCCATCATCGAGCAGGATGTCGCGCGCATCTCGCACAGGGAAGAGGTACACGACCTGATTACGCGCGGACGCGACCTGGAGCGTGTAGTGCTTTCACGAGCGGTGAAGTGGCACATTGATGGCCGAATTGTCTCGTACCGGAATAAAACAGTTATCTTCGACTGATCGGAGATACTGCGGCTGCTCGACTGCTTCCATCGTAGTCGAGCAGCGATCCTACCGAAGGTTCAAAGTAACTGTTTGCAGCGCAGTATGAGTTAGAGCGCCGGAGGTTCCTGTTACAGTAAAGGTGAAGGTCTGAGGTCTTATTCCGAAGTATCCTTCACCGCTTCCGCAACCAGAAACACCAGTTAGCGCGCCAAGATATACCAGCGTCCATACAACCAGCAAAGTAACTCGTGGTAATGCAGACATCGTCCTTCTTAGTCTGCACACCCATATGAATGGAAAGAGAAGAAGAGCCAGTGCAACATTGGTTGCGCTGAATGGCTTTACCGTCTTATTCCCGGCGTTAGTTAGTGAAGTCTGAATGGTCAGGGTCGAAAGAGCAGTGCCACCGCCCGGTGTTACGGACGGGGGCGAGAAGACTGCAACTGCTCCTGGAGGAAGTCCCGTCTGGCCCGGCGCTGCGGTGATAGTAAGAATTACCGGATCGTTGAAGGAGCTGGTTACAAATCCTACAGATACGGTAAACGATGCAGAGTCTCCCGGATGAATCGTCTGTGTCGTGTTATTTGTAATATTCACCGAAAAATCGCCGCCACCCGGCGGAGGCGGCGGTGGAGTAGACGGTATGGCGACTGAAACCGCAGTCCCGCTCGATGGAAGATTGCTTATATCGCCCAGATAGTTCGCCGCTATGGAGTATGTATTCCCGGGTGCAAGAACGGATGTGCTAACTGCACTACTTATAGCTGTAGCAGTTAGCACGCCGCCTGCGCCAGCGATCACGGGCCCGAGAATGCCTGCGCCTATCACATCGCCGTTATAGATGAAATTCACGGTGCCCGTAAGGTTCGGAGCACCTGGAGATGAAGTAACAACAGCAGAAAGCAGAACTCCGGCACTGGTAATTGTTGCCGTCGTACTTACATCAGTAGTTGTAGGTGTTCTGGTTTCCGTCGGAGGCGGCGCAGCAGGAATTGCCACCGAGGTTGCGGCTGAATTGGAGGGTAGGTTACTTACGTCGCCCAGATAATTTGCCGAGATCGTGTATGTATTTTCCGGAACAAGTTCCGAAGTGGAGATAGCGCTGCTGATCGCCGTAGCCGTCAACGATCCATCCATATTTGTAGTTACAGGTCCAAGAATGCCTGCGCCAATTAGACTGCCCTGATAGAAAAAGTCAACGGTTCCGGTCAGGTTCGGCGCATCTACCGCAGAGGTTACAGCCGCCGTCAGAAACACACCGGCAGAGGTCACCGTTGCCGTGGTATTCACGGTTGTCGTTGTAGGCGTTCGCACAGATGGAGCGCTGCTTAATACAGTCTGAATAACCGTATTGGAACTGCCGGATGTAAAGTTATTGTCTCCAAGGTAGCTTGCAGAGATGGCATATTGCCCGACAGCTAGCACTGGGCTCGGAGTGAATGTTGCAACGCCGGTCGCATTCAGCATTCCGGTTCCGATAGGTTCTCCGTTGCTGTAAAAGGTGACAATTCCACCTGTGATAGGATATGTGCCGGCCTGGGGCGCAATGGTTGCAGTAAAGGTTACAGAGGTATTCTCAGACACGGATGCCTGCGATGTCGTCAACAGGATGGTTGGTAGAACCCTCTGTATTGTTATAGATGTGCTGCCTATAGCTGTAAGGTAGTTTGGATCAGTTTCGGGATCGTAAGTTGCCGTAATGATGTGATTGCCTGCGGGTGTATCAATCGCAGTAAAGGACGCCATGCCAGAAGTGTCCAGCATAATCGGACCGCCAAGCACCTCTCCTGTCGTGGTGTCCGTAAAGGTTACAGCCCCGGTAGGCGTTAGACCTGCCTGACCCGCTACCTGGGCCGTAAAGGTAATCATCTCACCTAACTGGACCGTGGAAAAATTCGGAGTGACTGTTACGGCTGGAGTCAGCGGGCGGGTTACAAGATATACCGCATTCGAGGGGGCTGGAGTCGCTGCCATATAGAAAATATTTCCAGGGTAGGTGGCAACAACAGGAGTTACTGTTCCCGGTCCAGCCGGACCAGGCGTTTGAAAGGCTGCTGTAGAGACCGATCTGTTGACGGGAACAAAACGATTCAGCAGTTGCGCCGCCGGTGAATATAACTCATCTAATCCGTTGACATTAACATCGGCAAATATTAAAGGCGCATTAGTGTCGATTGAGAATGAGTTAGAACCTGCAATTGTTATTTGGGGCCATAGAAAGGGATCTACTCCCGGTGTACTCTTGTTCTGCCACAAGAAAACCTGGTTTCCAGTCAGAGCCGACCAGCCAGGCACGCCGGTTCCAGTGAAATCGCCTACTGCAATGTGTGAGAAATTTCCGGTCCATGCGGTCTGCCCGGAAGCGGAAAAACCACCCTGTCCGTTGCCACGGTAGGGAGAGAATGGATGAGTGCCTCCAGTCCCATAGACTGCGAGAATATCGGTGTTGCCGTCTCCGTCAATATCAACCCAGACCAATGCGCCTGCCCAGTCACCGCCTGCGAAGTTCGCATCGCGGGTGAACGTGCCATCGCCGTTGCCTGCATAGACGCCCGACCCTGCGCCGTTGCTGGTGGAAAGCGCCAGATTCAGCGCTCCGCCCAACGGCGAGACCGCAGTCGATGTATAGGTTCCGATGTCCATTCCGGCAGCGCCCGCCACGGTGATCTGCCATGATTGCGTGAAGTTGCCTGCTCCGTCATTCGTAAATGCAGTTACATCACCAGTGGAGTTATCGGCGCAGACAAAACCTAGATTGCTGTCCGTATTATTTGTGATATTGCCAGCTACAAGCGCTGTACCACAAGGAATAGCTG
The DNA here is from genome assembly GCA_009781125.1 of Acidobacteriaceae bacterium. The sequence goes on from WQYS01000003.1 coordinate 12,606, forward strand.
TAGTAGTCCCTGTTGCGTTTATGGTTCCGTCTCCGAAGGTACCGTCTCCGTTGCCGTGATACAAAGTAACACCCGTGGCGGTTGCAACCAGCAGATCAATCACTCCGTCATTGTCGAAATCGGCGGCAACTATATTGACAATTCCTGCCTGACATACAGACTGCCCTGCATGAAAATTACCGTTATTTGAGGTGCTCGCCGGTCCGTTGCCGATAAGAACCGTAAATCCTCCTCCTGGATTAGGACAAGCCCCAGCAGCTACGGTAGTAAGAGTTCCATAAGAAACTACTGCATCCGGCAAACCATCGCCGTTGAAATCAGCTACGGCCATAGCCGGAGGAGTTGGCCCTACCCACCAGCCCAGGCCACCGCCCGAGTTCATAGTCGTCGAAGATACAATGTTGCCAGGGCTCAAGGGCTGCGTGCCAACTACTGCTCCGTTGCTCTGATCCATAAATGTAACTATGCCTGTCGGATTTATCAGGCCGTCCGCAGTTACCGTGTCAGTGAGTTGATAGGCTCCCGGACCTCCGGCCACGGACAAAAGATGCGTGGTGCTGCCTATAGTCGAGATAGAAAGCGGAATGGCCGTGACCGAAGATGCCAGGGTGGCGTTGCCCGAGTACTGAGCGTTTACAACACTGGACCAGCCTCCGGCAAACGCATGTTTCAAGGTTGCCACACCAGAGACAATTGGACTCCTGCCCAGCAGCATCGAGCCATTATAGAAAGATACAAAGCCGCTTGTAGCTCCCGGAATGGTAGCTGTAAGCACCACCGGAGTATTTTCGGGAGGGTTTGTTGACGAGGCTGTCAGCATGATCGTGCTGGGACTCTGGGCATAGGCAAGTGGCAGTGCCGCTCCCAGCATCACAAACACCTGCAACCATATGACAAATGCTCTTGATGAATGGAGTCTGCTCTGACAGGAAACTTGATTATGTGTGTGCATTAAACTTATCCTCACGAATCAAAGCCCATGAAAATATCTATATCTTCTACTGAAGGTTCAAAGTAGCTGTCTGTGACGCATTATGAGATAGAGAGCCGGCAGTTCCCGTAACGGTAAAGGTGAGAGTCTGCGGTCTGGCCCCAAAGTATCCTTCTCCGCTTCCACAACCCATCATGCCAATCAGCGCGCCAAGAGAGATCAGCACCAGCAAAGTAGTTCCCGGCAAAGAAGGCAACATCTTTCTTTGCCTGCATATGCCGATAAAAGGAAATAGAAGAAGTACAAAAACTGCATAATCTGTGTCAAATGTTATTAATTTTTTATTCCTGGAACTAGTTGATGAGGTTTGAATCGTCAATGTGGAAAGAGCCGTCGTGTTCAGAGTAGCTACGCCTGAGGCGAGATGGCCGATCCCCAGCAGAGCACCGTCAGCAAAGAAGTCTACTGCCTCGCCGTCGGCGGTAAGCGCCCCAATGGTTGACGGAGCCAGCGTAGCCGTCAGCATTACCTGCTCTCCGTAGGTGCTGGAGGCTGGAGTCGCCGCCAAGCCCAGCGTTGTCGCAGCCGCGCTCGCCGTCAGAGAAATTGCTGGCGAGGTGCTTGTTGTAAAGGTCAAATCCCCGGGATAGGTTGCGACAACCAGATGCGCTCCGGGACCAGGAATAATGTGAACAATCGCAGTACCAGCAGGGGTTAGCCGTGCCGTGCGCACGACAGCGATGCCCGAGCAGGCAGGAACCGCGGGAATGGATGTATCGCAGAAGGTTACTTTTCCGAGCGAAACGGCGGTTGCCCCGGCCATTACGGTGGCTGTCAGTGTCACCACGGTCCTCGGAGCTAGCGGAGCGGTCGCGGAACTGGCTGGGGAAACATCTAGCGCCGTGGTTGTCGCTATCTGCGCCTGGGCAGTGATTCCCCCTGCGGCGGCCAGAAACACTGAAAGCAGACCGAGCGCGCGTCGAATCGAAGAAAAGGGGCAAATCGCCACTGGCAAATCCTCCCATCAGCGGACGTGCTGATCCGCGGCATGAAGGGCCGGAGGAGACGCGAGTTAAAGTGCCCGGAGCTATCGTTTCGCAGAGAACGCCTCGCCGAACCTTCAGCGGGCCTTGCATCTGCATCTCTGCGAGTTTGTTTGATCCTCTGCTACAACTCCCAGGCAAGGAATGTTAACACCGGGCAGCGTCTCGTGGCAAAGCCTGGAAGCAAGCCGGCGCTCCGTGACGCTGAAGCAATCAATATCCATCCCGAATGGAATGAGTCATCTGCTTGCTTTGCCGTGATGACATATTTTTACCGTCCTTTAAACTTGGAGCGATATGATCTGCCGTAGCGAAGTGTGCTGGCCAAAAGATCATGAACGATGACGTCCAACTGAGTCTGGATATTAAAGTTGAATTCGAGCCGATCTCCTGCCGTTCGGTCTGGATTTCCGATGTACATCTGGGCACAAAGCACGCCCGCGTCGCCGAACTGCTGGATTTCCTCCGCAGGGTGGACTGTAAGTACCTTTACCTGGTGGGCGACTTTATTGACGGATGGGCGCTTCAATCCAAGTGGTTCTGGTGCGATGACTACAATGTGCTGATTCAAAAACTGCTGCGTAAGAGCCGCAAGCAGACCAAAGTCATCTATGTCACGGGCAATCACGATGAGTTTATCGAGCAGTTCGTAGGCATGCGCCTGGGCTCCGTGACCCTGGCGCGCGAGGCGATCCATACCGCTGCGGACGGAAAGAAATATCTCGTGATTCACGGACATCAGGCCGACGGCCTGACGCAGTTTAATCATCTGCTGGAAAAACTAGGTTCCCATCTTTACGACCGCATTCTGGACTTCAACCTTCACTTCAACCGGCTGCGGCGCGCCCTGGGATTTGGATACTGGTCGCTGGCGGCATTTTTGAAGGCCAAGACCAAGTCTGCCGTAAAGTTCGTGACCGAATACGAAAAGACCCTGGCCACGCTGACCCGCAAGCACGGAGTCTCGGGCGTGATCTGCGGCCATATTCACCAGGCTGAGATCAAGACCATTGGCGGCGTCGAATACCTCAACACCGGTGACTGGGTGGAAAGCTGCACGGCTCTGATCGAAGATTATGATGGAAAAATAAGGCTGGTTCACTTTCATGAAGATGATGTTCTCGGTTCTCGGCGAGGGGCGCGGCCACATGACGCAGGCGCTGGCCGTGAAGGAGATGGCGGAGGCGGCGGGGCATCAGATCGTCGCCGTAAGCCTCGGAATGAGTTCGTATCGACAGTTACCCGAGTACTTCACGTCGGCAATGAAGCTGCCCGTCCAGCGCCTGCCGACGCTGGAGTTGAAGTATAAGAACGGCCGCGCCGTCAGTTATGCGGCCACGCTGCTGGCGGCTGTCTTCAATCTCCCCCGATACCTTCGCGTGGTCCGCCGTCTTGAGGAGATCGTCCGCGCCGAGCAGCCCGATGTCATCATCAACTTCTTCGAGCCGGTCGCGGCGCTTTATGCTTTAACGCGCCGCCGCCGCCCGCCCGTGGTCGCCGTGGGACACCAGTTCATGTTTCAGCATCCCGGTTACGTCAAAGCTCCAGGGTTGTGGAAGCAACTGATTGGCGTGCGCATCTATACGTGGCTGATGGGAGCCCGAGCCACCAAGCTGGCGTTGTCACTTTATGAGGTTCCCGATCTGCCGCGCAAGCGCATCCTCGCTGGGCCGCCGATCCTGCGCAGGCAGCTCTTCAGGCTGAAGCCAAACGCAGCGGGAGACTTTACGCTCGTCTACCTGCTCAACCACGGCTACGCAGAGCAGATCATGCGATGGAGCGATGCCCATCCCGAGACCCGGCTGCACTGTTTCTATGACAAGCCGGAGGCTCCGGATGAGTTCGCATACTCTCCCGCGCTCACATTTCACAAGCTGAATGGAGAGAAATTCCTGACGATGATGGCCGAGTGCCGAAACGTGGTTTCGACGGCGGGCTTTGAAGCGGTGAGCGAGGCCTTCTGGTTGGGAAAACCTCTGTTCCTGGTTCCCGTGGAGAATCATATCGAGCAACAGGTCAATGCCATCGACGCGCAGCAGGCGGGCCTTGGACTGACAGCAAAAACCTTCGACCTCGACCGGCTGACCGAACTGCCGGAGCATCTGCCTACGGAAAAATTTCATGCCTGGGTAGATTCCGCTTCCGAGAGGTTTTTTCAAGCTGTAAACCAGGCAGTAGACTCAGCGCAGTGAGCCGACTCACGAAGGCAATACCGCCTCCGGGATATGCGCGAGTTTGGTAATGCAAATCCGCGCCGTCTGCGAAAGCACAAACCTGTCCTCGCGCTCGCTGACCTCTGCGCCAAACCGTATCGCAGCACTCACGCTGTCCAGGCCGAGCAGCCGGAAGATATGCGGAGCCAGCAGCGCGTCGCCCCACCAGCAGACATCACGGGCTGCCGAAGCGCCGCGTCCGGTAACGGAAAACCTGAGAGCCGCGACGTTCAGCGGAACTCCCTCGTTCAGCACCGAATGAAACAGTCCCCGGCGAAACTCCAGAACGGTGGAACCGTCTGTCGTCGTACCTTCGGGGAAGAAGAGCACGGGAAGTCCGCTGCAATAAGCCTCCGCCATCGCGCGGTTGACTCCAGGCCAGGTGGGCGGTCCGCCGCCGCGCATGACGAACACGGTCCCGGCGTTCGCCGCCAGACGCCCGATGATAGGCCATCTGCGGACCTCGCTCTTGGCCACCATGACGAATGGACGGAGCGAGCAGAATACGAGAATATCCAGATAACTCAGGTGGTTTGAGACCACGGCGCCATAGGCTGGAACCGCGCCCTCGACGGAACAATCAACCCCCATCGCGCGCGTGATGCGGCGGCACCAGACGTGTACTCGAACGGCTCCGTCATGCGTGGTTCGCGGGCGGCGCAGCAGGCTGTCCACTACCGCAGACAGCAGCAGCGCCATCAGCCATAGACTGCGAACCGTCGAGCGAAGCAGGCGAAGGAACGGCAATCAGTCCTCAAAGCAGGCGCTGCGCAACGCGCGGATGCATTGTGTGCAGGTCAAGCAGGGTCAGGAAATCGATCGTACAAAACTCGCGGTCGATGGCCGGCGGACCGCAGATTCGCGCTCCGACCGCAAGATAGGTTCGCAGCAGCTTCGGCGGACGCCCATCGCCAGCGAGCGCGTCCGGCCTCGGCAGCGCGTAAGCCGTGGTCGGTACGGTGCGCAGCTCAGGCTCCACCATGTAGTTAGCGAGCGCGTCATAGACGGCGTAGCCCGTTGCCGGATCGAGGGAACTGAGCGAACAGCAGCCCACCATATAGCGTCCGCCGTTGGCCAGCGAGTAGCGCGTGATTCCGCGCCACAACAGATTCAGCACCTCGGATGAGCGATGATCGCGATGGATACAGGCACGCCCCAGTTCGACTATCTGGCTGCGTATCGGCTCGTAGGGAGTAAAGCAGAACTCCTGCTCGCTGTAGTAGCCATAGTTGCGCAGAGCAACCTCTCCCAACTGAAGGCGGTAGGTTCCAACGATGGTTCCCGTGGACCTCTCTTCGACAATCAGGTGGTCGCAGACCTCATCGAAGCGGTCGCGGTCGCAGCCGTCGGCGTAGGCCGACTCCAAACCTTCATTCAGCTCCAGATTGAAGACCAGAAACCGCAGACGGAAGGCGGCCTCGCGGTCCGACTCGGTCAACGCCAGCCGCGCGGCATAGGGACCGGCCTCAAGACGGAAGCTCTTCGTGGACGGAGGTGTCGAACAACTCGGCAGGGCAGCGGAGACTACAGAGGTAGACGGCGTGGTAGCTGCGAGCATCGACTCTCCTTGAGGAACCGGTGGCTACATACGATTCCAGTCTACCGGCGAATTGTTCCTAAATGCTCAGTCCGTGTGAATATTTGTTGAACTTAAATCTGGTGGAGGCGGCGGGAGTCGAACTCCTCAAGCCATTGAAAACAAGTAAATTATTGATTCTCGATTGCCGAAAATCACAAAAAAGCCCACAATCTCGAATCCATTGTACGTTTATTGTACGGCGGGGTAGGTTTGTGTCGTGAAGTTGGTCAGTACCTTCACGCAACCGCTCTGGTTGACTTGCGGAAGATGTAACTCTGCCAGATCAAATCCTTCTGTAACCAGCGGCAACAGATGTTCCCGTTCAGCCAACATCGCCGCACCAATCGTCTGGCTACGACCCTCGATCACACGCTTCTGCTCCTCATCGGATGCGGTCGCTAACAACCGGTTCAACTCTTCCAGGCTGCGCACCTTCGGCACCGGCACCAGATGGTTGCGACGAAACTGTCCGCCCTCACCTTCGACCCACCCTTTTCGTTGCTTCGCGCCGGGTTGCAGAACTCCGCTCGAAAGCCCCAGTGGGAGCGGAAAGCAATGAACCGAGTCATCTCTTCCCGTTGATGGCCGCGCAGAATCTTCTTTACTGCACTGGTCAGGTTGTCGAACCGCAGGGTGCGGAAGACTCCGCCGAACCACTGAAACGCTCTCTCGTGAGCTTCCAGAAACACCTGCTGCGTGGCGTGCAAATAGGCCCGGTGATACGCCGCGCCAGAGGCCATCGATCTCATGCAAAAGATGTAGACCTTGCGCTCGTGCCCATCCAACTCCGCACGTATCTCGTACCAGTCCACCTGTGCTTCGCCGCCGTGCTGATACGACTGCGGAACGAAAACTTCGTGTCCCAGCAGCCCCATCAGCAGCTTGCGATTATGCACGTATCGGCGAACCGTCGATTCGTTGACTACGACCTCGGGCATCTCTTGCCTCATCCGTATCCAGATGCGATGCGCCGTGTGCCGCTGCTTGCGCGGCGCTCGACGGTCAGCTTCCAGAATGGCGTCGATGAACTCTATCGCCGGTCCCAGACGGGGATGGTTCCGTTGTGGTCTTTTGCGCTCCGGAGGCACGGCACTGGCCAGAGCCTGGCGCACCTCCCGTCGATGTACTCCCAACTTCTGCGCCACGGCGCGAATGGTTCCGGCTCCGTGTTCGTACTCCTGCCGGATCTGCTCGTATAGCTCCACTTTGCTCCTCCTTGTAGCCAAAGCCGTCCTCGCTTCCGGGGACATAACCCCAGAAACAAGCTATCGGGTTCGGCCTTCAGGTGGGGCCAATTCAGATGCACGAAAGGGGCCAACTCAGACTAGCGAAATCAGAAGTTTCTATTACAGCTTGCTACAGATCGAAAGGGACTCTTTATACACTGGAATATCGGTATGATTGGAGCGTTTGCCTGATGGGAGCCGAGTGAGGCGAGAGTCTCACGCTCGGTTCTGCGAGAGGCTCAGGGTGAAATTCCCTGGGCCTACTCACCGAAGAGGAGAGCCTGACACCGCTCTGGCTCGTTCGCGGGTCGAGGCAAAGTGACCCGCCAGAATGTTCGCCTCGCTGATGCGGCGATTGGAGAAAAACCGATACGCTGCTTTGGTGTTTGCCCAATCCCGCGCCGCCCACGGAGTAGTTGCGCCCAGACAACTGGAAAACTGTCCTAATATCTGTCGTAGCCGCTGGCCGTGCCGTGCATCCTCAAAATGGCATCTCGCTACTTCCTCTTCGATCCATTCCTCCCCACATTCCTCTGCCACTTTTTTATCTGTGGGCGGCGAAACTTGTCGGCTCTGCTTCATGACTACTACTTAGCCATGAATCGCTCCCGCTTGTAAGTCACTGATTTGATGCGGAATACTATCAGTCAATACCCGCTAAAATCATAACGAGTTGTGGGTAATTGAGAGGAGAACCGGACGCTTACAAAATAGCCGTCGTGGCGCCTGAACATAACTCTGAAGACTCTGTCCTGCCAATAAGATACAGGCTTTCACTCCGCTTGAGCCCCTAGTTTTTTATGCTCCCGATTAAATATCTTTTTAAAATCGCTTGCTAATTCTTATGTGATTTGTTTAGCATATCCGATGTTAAAACAATCTGTGAATTGCAGGCTCTGAAGTCTAGGTGCTACACGAAGATTCACCTGTTCATTTTTGAGTCTGTTGTTTATTGGCGTCTTTATGATGACCCTTTGAGTGGTTCATCGTAGGGGAGAGGAGAGTTTGTGCAAATTTTGCAAATGTATACCCACTCGACTCTGAGACCGGGGTTCATATGAGTTCAGGTGCACTGTGGCAACGAATTTGGATTTATAGGAGATATCTTTGATGAGGTTGATATACCTGGTTAGGATAGCAAGTGTCTCGCTGCCAACAGCGATGTATCTTCTTGTCTGCTTATCATCGAGTGGCCAATCAGTGGGGCAAACAAATCCTGCTGGAGTACTTCGTGTCAACGCCGCAGTTGAGTTGTTGAAGTCTTCCCTTGATGCGATGGGGGGAAGTGAAGTTTGGGATAATCTTCATGGCGCTATAACAGAAGGAATTGCGAAGCAAGATGGCCAGGAAGACAGAAATTTTATTTGGTCCGATGACTGGTCCGGCAGGCATCGGCTTCGGAGAGAGTCCACAGGTTCAAGAAGTGTAAAGCCATATCTCTTTAAGCAAAATAGCACGGAGCAGCAAGGCGAAAATGCTGAGATATCCCCGTCAGGGCAACAGCTAGTTCCTCCGCGGTTCGATAGCATTTCTGCTCTCACCGATCACCTTCCAGGGGCCGTGCTCGCCATCGTACTTCGAGATGGTGCTTACACAATAGAGTGGTACATTTCCAATAATCTCTCTAAGGAACAGTGTGTTCGTATCAACAAGGACGTTCATGACGGCCGAACAACAGCAGATGTCATATTTTGCTTTGCCGAGCCACATGCGCCACCGAGTAGTGCGTATATCATTGTGCCAGACGCTCTTCGGCCTGAAATCCATCACATGGAGAGGATTACCTATAAAGGCTTCCAGGACATAGAGGGTCTTTCTGTACCTACCGAGATGGTAGTAGAAAGACTTCACAGAAAAGATAAACACCTGTTCATAATGGCAATGCATCTGAATCCTACATTTAGCTCATCAACATTTGGAGAGGCAGCACAATGAACCGTAGATATGAAGCTCTGATAGTTAGCGGTGCAGTCCTTTTCTTCATGATCGCTGCAATTAACAAAGCAGGCGCTCAGTTGCCATTTGCGACTCCTTCGAGTGGGGTTAACCCTTATTTGTCATACTCTGGTGGCAGTATTGATCACATCCAGATGCAGAATGGCTCACTAAATATACGTATACCCCTCATATCTTATCCACAACTTGGTAAATTGTCACTGAGCTTTTCAGCTGTCGTGAATTCTCGCCACTGGACTGAGACAGTTGCATGTTACGGTGATGATATGTGTGACTACAAGTGGGAGGATTTAGGACCTTCCCCTAGCGTTCAGTTGGTAGCTGACCAAGACTTAAGTATAACCGGTGGTAATGGTGGTGGTATGTTCTCTTATTCTTATACGCCGGTTGGCTCTCCCACGGATGCTCTGATTTCTTGGGATAAATCTTATACAATATATGGAATATATGATGCCACCGGGGCCACTCGCCCGCTTGCCAATGACTTATCGGCGCTGAATACCCTGCAGAGCATGGATGGTTCTGGATATGTACTCCGTCTGCCACTACTCACTCCAACGACTGCATCTATAGCCGCAGCAATGACAACCCCTTGTACTGGTATGCCGACACCTTGTGCCACGGATACGGTCATTACAGAACCTAATGGTATTCGGCATATCATGCACGGCCAGTCTACTAATGTTGTTGTTACAATTAGCGACCCAATGAACAATCAGATTAAACGCTATGATACAAATAATACGTTTGCAGCGTATGTTAAGGGTGACTCACTGCCAATTGTGGATTCAATGGGACGTACAATTCCACAACTACCCTTTCCAAACTATCCAAACATCTACACTCCGGAACCGGATACCGCAGCATGTCCTGATCTCCACATTCCAAATGAACCGGTTGTCTATAGCTATAGCTGGAATCCTCCTGGTGCTAATGGCCTGCCTCTGGCTTATCACTTTTGCTATACATCGGTGCAGATAGCAACGGATTTCACTGGTGCCGGCAAGCTTGGGCAGTACTATAACTACATTAATGGTGACATCGTTGATGAATACATAGAGCTCCAGTCCATTGTCTTGCCTGATAGGACATACTGGGGTTTCATTTATCAAACAGCAGTAACGAACGACGGCGGTGTGACGTTTGACCAAGCCTCGTATGGAGAAATTACAGGTCTTATTCTACCTTCTGGTGGCAAGATTAGCTATGAATCAACTTTTATCCCTGAGTGCCATCAAGGGAAAGTAGCATACTCAGGAAGAGGGATCAAAAAGAGAATTGCTGACCCGCAATCAGGTCAACCAATTGAAACAACATATTATCAATACAACGCATCCAACAACGGAAAGGTAGGCACCTCTATAGAAACAGATGCTAAAGGCAACGATGTGGTGTATGAATACACACGCAACAATGATAATGTGGGATCGTGTGGATCGTATGAAAGTGCAGTCAAATGGTACTCTGGATCGTCTTCGTCAGGAGCCGTGCCTATCAAAGAAATTGATACTAAGTATACTTCTGTTCCCGATCCAACGTTTGATGCGTTGCACACGACAAGTATCGTCGAAAACGTAAATACCCTGCCACAGACCCGTACGACAAAAATAAATGGACAAGTAATCAAGACTGAGATCTTCGATTATGAAAAATTATTCACGGCCGTTCAACCGATTCTTCAAGTGGGACCTGGCGGTAGTGTGGGACCTACCGGTAATTATGAACCACAGCTTTCTGGCTACCTTGGATCGACGTCAGATATTAGATTCGGTAATCCCAGTAGTTATAGTGACGGAATTTCATCGACAACTACAATTAGAATGGGTACTCATAACCCGGCATATGCTAGCGCAGGGTTTCTTTTTCTGCCGTATTCGGTAACAACAACTGATCTTGCAGGGAAGAGTCCCGCAAAGACCACCATCTATGGATATGACGAAAATGGAAGTCCAACGGGAATATTTGGGAACCAAACCTCTATTAATGAAGCAGGGGTCATAACATCTATTAAATACAACAACTATGGAGTGCCTTGCGAGGAGATAGATGCGAAAGGCAATCACACGTCCTTTTACTACGCTGGTACCACACCAAATGGTGATTCTGCAGGCTGTGCAGCAGCGGCGGTAGCGAGCCCGTACCTGACATCTGTTCAGAGGTCAACAACCAATGGGATTGTTCATATTACTTCGGTTAATCACGAGTTTTACACCGGCAGAGTAAGCTCCATCACTGATGAAAATGGGAACACTACAAGCTATGGTTACGATGACATAAATCACAATAACAGATTAGTTTCAGTAAATTATCCTGATGGTGGTGAAGTTAATCAATGCTATACTGACACCGGCGGTTCCACCTGCTCTACAGCCTTGTCGCCACCATATCAGATGATTGTGACGACAAAAGCAAATCCTAATCCGGAAATGGTCAAGCAGACCACTTTTGATGGACTGGGTAGGATTCTACAGACTGCAATATCGCCAGGTAAGCCGACGGCTGCATACACCGATTACACATATGACTCATTAGGACGGTTGGAGTCAGTCAGCAATCCTTACCATTCATCCTTCGATTCGACATATGGAAAAACGACGTATACATATGATGCTTTAGGAAGGAAAATTATTCAGGACAACCCAGCTCTCAGGGAAAGTAATAATGCTCTCATAGGGAGTACTAACAAGAGTTTTCAACAGTGGTGTTACAATGGGATGAAGTCATCTGATCGCCAGAATAACTGCCTGCCAAGCAAGGGAGGTCAAGGTGTGAGTTGGATAGACTATTCCGACGAGAAGGGCAACCACAAGCAGTTGATAAGTGACGGGCGTGATCGTCTGATAGCTGTATGGGAGCCAGATGGAAATGGCGATCCATCTGTTCCAGCAGTGCAAACTCGTTATATGTACGACATGCTGGACAACTTAGTTGATGTTAACCAATTAGGTAAGTCAGGAGATGCACCACGGCACCGCACGTTTACGTACGATTCTCTTTCTCGCCTTCTGTGCGCCTCAAATCCTGAGAACTCTAAAGCTAACTGCCCTGACGCCTCCAATTATTATGGCTATATTGCTGGGACTACAGGTTACATGTATGATCCCAACGGAAATGTTCAGCAGAAGACCGATTCTCGTGGAGTGAATACATGCTATACCTACGATAGCTTGAACCGCACAATTCGAAAAGGGTATTCCGACGGACAGACACCTACAACATTTTATCAGTATGACTCATCCAACGTGCAGGGCGCTGCAGGAAATCTTATCAGCCAACTAACAAACGCGTGGACAGAAAAAGCGGGCACATCCTGTACAGGATCAGGAAAATCTTTTGTGTCGTCTACTGGACAGTATCTTACAGCCAAGTCCATCCTTGCCTACGACTCTATGGGACGAGTTAAGAAGGAACAGCAGTGTCACGGCTCTAAATGCACCGCAGTTACTCCTTATATCAGCACTACAGACTACGATCTTATTGGGAATCCGATCGATTTCTGGAGTAACGTTTACGGGATTGAGTTCAGTCGGTCCTACGATTCCGAGGGGCACCTGAAGGTAATGGGGAGTTTGCTTCCCAACTCATACATCCTATGACGTTGTTTTCAGTTGGTCTTTATACGCCATTTAACACCATTCAAACAATGACACTTGGAACGAGTATCAATGTGACGAAGGGCTACGACACGCACCTTAGACCAACGTGTTTGGTTGCGACCGGAAATACAAGTATTGGAAATGAATGTCACAATTGAGGTCAAAGAATACATGTGAGAAATAAAGAGGAACAAACTGCATCTCAGAGCTGGTCTCCGGTTGTTAACCAGGTCTCAAATACACATAAAGTCACACGTCTATCGTTGTGACTATTGGGAGAAACACAGATGTACATGAAGAGATGGTTTACTGTAGTTATCGCTCTCGTAATTGCTCTAAATAGCTTTAGTTTGGCTCAGAGCACGGGATCAACACCAGATACGTCGCGGCAGGAGAAAACCAAAAGACTAGGTCCTCGTAGACAAGAAGGTGTTGTCGGTACGGTTACTCAGGTTGCCACCGACCATTATACCATCACAACAGTGAATGGTGACTATACAGTATGGATCAATAGTGCAACCCGTTTTTCCAAGCAATCTGCAGAACGCAGCTTCGATCAATCGGCTCTTAAGTCAACGGATATCAAGGTTGGAGATACGATCAGCAGCTTCGGAGACACCACTACGGATTCATCTTCTGTCATTGCGCAAGTGGTTATTCTGAATGATCCCACCCTGATGAAAAAAAAGATGGACCTGAAAGCGAGCTACGGAAAGACTTGGGTCGCAGGAAATATTACAGTGATCAACGGGTCTACTCTTTCGCTTATAGGTGCGCCAGACGGTCACCCATTTAGCGTTCTGACGAACCAGAACACGGCCTTTTCCTCCGGTGGCAAACCAATCGAGTTAACCGATCTTGGTGTTGGCGATGCTGTTCATATCCGAGGATCCGGCAATGGCGATTCCTTTACCGCAACCACGGTTCAGCGTGCAGGTAGACCAATGAATCCAGGAGTACCGCGACACGTGTCTCCATCTTCAGTCTCCAGTCCTCAATAGATTCAATAAGGAGAGGTGGGCCATAAAAATGCCAATAGGATTCCGCAACGATAAAACTGTGGGTATTGCTGTGAACAGTGACCTCATAAGGATGGACCGAAAGTGACGCTCTCCACGAATCAAAATAATACTCGGAAGAACTGCCTGGGGCCTTCAGGCAACAGAAATGACCTCCGATGCCTGAACCATGAACAGGAGAGAGTTTTGACGGGTCAAGTGGAGACAGCGAGGATTCCTTTGTGCCAAATTGGGCAGCCGCATAGGCACGGCTACTGAATGAGCGGGTATGTTCTTTGAAAGAGGATGTCGTGAAGCAGAGAATAACAGAATTTATAGGGAAGAGAGCAGGGGGATAGTTCGAGAACGATGAGATTGCAGATATGTGCAGTGGGTGTGGCTGCGAGTGCAGCAGCACAAATTTCATCCCCATCTCTGCAAACAGGAGCATGGGAATCAGACCGCCATCACCTGCTTTCGCAGTTGGGTACAGATGACTGCTGTAATGTGGACTGGCCGTTCGTTTAAGCGAACGACATGAATCAGACGAGGACAGAATCAATAGAAAGAGGAGCATAAAGATGGGCTCGAGCACGAAGCAATTGTTGTTAGGATTGTTGATCTGCACAGCGGGAGTGGTTGAGGCTCAAACCACCACAGTAACGAATAATAACAATGGCACAATCGGTATGGTTCCGGCTTATAGTGGCCCCACAACACTTACACCTAACTCTCCCATCTCGATCTCAGGTGGCAGCGTTGGTGTTGGTACGCTCACTTCGACAGTTGAAAGATTGGAAGTCAATGGCAACATCAAATTTACTAGCGGTAGCGGGGCAGGAATCATATTTCCTGATGGAACAACTCAGAAAACGGCTTGGAGTGGAGTTTTGTGTGGCGGAGATTCCGGATCATCTTCAACCGGTGGAACCGGACTAGAGGGACCTCCAGGACCTCCAGGGCCAACAGGAGCAACCGGGGCAACCGGTTCCCAAGGCCCCGCCGGGCCGACGGGTCCGCAAGGAATTGCTGGGCCTAAAGGAGACACAGGTGCACAGGGACCAACAGGACTAGCAGGACCGTCTGGTACTGGCGCTCCGCTACCACTTACAACTCACCTGATTGCAGGCAACGGCAGCGGAGGAGGTGTTGATTCTGGCATCGCACCTGCTAACTTTGTCGTAACGAATCCTACAGCAGC
>WQYS01000004.1 GCA_009781125.1 Acidobacteriaceae bacterium
CCGTTGGCATCAGATGGCGGTGCTGCTGAACGCCGCCAGCGCGCTTGACTGGGTGTTGCAAGGGACCGGTGCGCGTGGTATCGACGCGGCTCTGCATGGTGCCGAGCGCCGCGGGTTGCGTCGCCATACGCCGTTCTTCCTGCCTTATCTTTCCGGCGAGCGCACGCCGTATAACGATCCCGACAGCCGCGGTGTTTTTTTCGGCATGACCGCCGATACGGAAGCAGCTGATCTGCTTCTCGCCGTGCTGGAAGGCGTGGCGCTGGCGTTTGTGGACGGCATGGAGGTGCTGCTGGAAGCCGGCAGTTCCATCGAAGAGATCTGTGTAACCGGGGGTGGTTCGCGCTCGCTGTATTGGGGAAAGCTGCTTGCATCGGCTCTCAACCGCCCCTTGAGTTATCGGCAAGGCAGCGAAGTGGGCGCGGCATTTGGAGCGGCGCGGCTTGCGCGCATGTGCGCGACAGCGGAAGCGCCTGAATCGGTTTGCTCGCAGCCGCAACTCTCTTTGGTTATGGAACCTGACGTACAACTACGTTCTTTGCTGCACGAACGGCGTCCGCTTTTCTCTCGCCTCTACTGCGATCTCAAAGATACGTTCAAGGAGTTTACCCAATGACCCTCTTCAAGGATGTAACGCCCATTCGATTCGAAGGCCCCGAGACCACAAATGATCTTGCCTTTCGCGTCTACGACAAAGACCGCATGGTTCTGAACCGGCGCATGGAGGATTGGCTGCGCATAGCAGTTTGTTACTGGCATTCCTTTACTTATACAGGTTCGGATATGTTTGGCAGCGCGACGATTGCGCGCCCCTGGCAGAGTTCGGAAGTCTCGCAGGCCGCAGCGGAACAACGTGCCGATGCGGCGTTTGAGTTCTTTACACGCCTCGGCGCGCCCTACTTTGCCTTCCACGATGCCGACGTGATGGCCACCCCTCAAACACTGCGCGAGCATGAGAATAACCTGCGCAAGATAGAAGAGTATTTGGCCTGCAAGATGCAGGTGTTGGGAATCAAGCTACTGTGGGGGACTGCAAATCTGTTTAGCCATCCGCGCTTTGCAGCAGGCGCGGCGACGAATCCCGACCCGGACGTTTATGCCTATGCAGCCGCGCAGGTGCGCTTCTGCATGGAGACAACGCAGCGGCTGGGCGGAGAGAACTATGTTCTGTGGGGAGGGCGCGAAGGATATGACACCCTGCTCAATACCGATCTTGCCGGGGAACTCGATCACTATGGACGCTTTCTTTCCATGGTGGTCGAACACAAGCATCGCATCGGATTCAAGGGAACGATTCTGGTAGAACCCAAGCCGTTCGAGCCGACCAAGCATCAGTATGATCGCGATACCGCCGCTGTCTTCGCCTTTCTTGAGCGCTATGGATTGACACGCGAAGTAAAGGTGAACATCGAGGTCAACCATGCTACCCTGGCAGGCCTCGACTTCGAGCATGAGGTCGCCGCAGCGCGAGCTTACGGTATTCTCGGCTCGATAGACATTAACCGCGGAGATCCGCGCAGCGGGTGGGACACGGATCAGTTTCCAAACAACGCGCAAGACATGGTTCCAGCGATGATGGAGATTATTGCTAACGGAGGGTTGGGCAGTGGAGGATTCAACTTCGACGCCAAGCTGCGCCGTCAGTCACTCGATGGCAACGATCTCTACCTTGCTCACATCGGCGGCATGGACACCTTGGCGCGGGCCCTGCTCGCCGCCGAGTCACTGATGAAGCAAGGCAAGCTGGAAGGTCTGCGGCAGGATCGCTACAAAGGATGGAAGTCGGAGCTGGGACGCCGGATCGATGCGGGAGAGTTCAATCTGAGCAGTCTTTGCGACTATGCAGTTGAGAAGAACCTCGATCCGCAGCCACAATCTGGCCGGCAGGAACTGGCAGAGAATATCGTTGCCGCCCATTGCAGACACTAGTTAATAAAGCATGAGGCAGGACACCAACAAAAACATCTGGAATTGTGAGCCATGCCGCAGAACAATTTAACAAACGGTACGATGAAGAACTCTCCTGGTCACTCCACGTTTGCCGTCAAAGGGCTGGCGCTGATCGTGACGCTGGGCGGCCTCTTGTTCGGCTACGACACGGCAGTCATCAACGGCGCCGTCGATAGCCTGAAGGTTTATTTTGTCGATCCGCGCTTCACCGATCTGACCATTCCCGCTCAAGCCAACGCCGCCAATTCACTGCTTGGCTTTGTGGTTTCGAGCGCGCTGATCGGCTGCATTCTCGGCGGACTGATGGGGGGCTGGGTGAGCAGCAGGATCGGCCGCAAGCGCGGACTGATCGTTGCCGCCGTGCTTTTCCTGGTTTCAGCCCTGGGCGCCTCCGCGCCAGAGTTTCCTTTTGCTCCCATCGGCCACGGCGGACCAGATTTCATGGCGAACTTCGTTATGTACCGCATTCTCGGCGGCATTGGCGTGGGATTAGCTTCGATGCTATCGCCCATGTATATAGCCGAAATTGCGCCTGCCCGGATGCGCGGCAAGCTGGTGGCGTGGAACCAGTTCGCCATCATCTTCGGCATGCTGGTGATTTATTTCGTCAACTTCGGAATCTCCCGATCCGGCAGCGGCGACCTCTGGCTCAATTCCATAGGATGGCGCTACATGTTTCTTTCCGGAGCCATTCCAGCATCTCTCTTTCTCGTCCTCCTGTTCCTTGTTCCTGAAACTCCGCGCTATCTGATGCTCCGGGGCCGCGAAAGCAGCGCACGCGCGGTGCTTGCCAAACTGGTTGGCCAACAGGATGCCGAACGGGAGATATCCGAGATCCGCGCTACACTCAGCGAGCATCGCTCCGGCAGATTGTTTTCCTTCGGCGTGCCCGTCATCCTCATTGGCGTTATGCTGTCTGTCTTTCAGCAATTCGTCGGCATCAATGTTGTGCTCTATTACGCGACGGATATCTTCAAAGGTATGGGCATGACAACCAACGTATCGCTGTTCCAGACCATCATTGTCGGCGCTGTTAACCTCACCTTTACTGTGGTTGCTATTTTCACGGTAGACCGGTTTGGCCGCCGCCCGCTCCAGATCATTGGAGCTCTCGTCATGGCCGCAAGCATGTTCGTCCTGGGCTCGAATTTCTGGCTGGGCGGCAAAGGCATGATCGCACTGGCAAGCATGCTTGTCTATACTGCTGGCTTTGCAGTTTCCTGGGGGCCTGTCACCTGGGTGTTGTTGAGCGAGATCTTTCCCAACCAGATTCGCGGCAAAGCTATGGCCCTCGCGGTGGCCGCTCAGTGGATCGCCAATTATATAGTTAGCTGGACGTTTCCAATTCTCGACAAAAATCCCTACCTCGCCGATCGCTTCAATCACGGCTTTGCGTACTGGATATACGGCGTGATGGGCATCCTCGCTGCTGTGTTTGTGGCTAAAGTAGTGCCAGAAACCAAAGGACGTTCGTTGGAACAGATGGAAGCCATCTGGCTGCCGGCCAGAGAGGGATACAAATCCACCACTACCCCGTAAGGGTTAACTGTCTGCATCCGTTGTTGCAAATACTGCAACAACGGACTCTCGTTCCAACTCTCCTTCAACGAGACGTTGGCGAGGAGCGTCACGGCAGGTGTGATGCTACGCTCCATAGTACAATCCAAGTGGCGATCAGGTACGCGCACCTTATCCCTGAACATGAAGCAGATCACGGGGAATGCAGCCGGGGCTTGCGGAGAAACTGTCCGATGGAGCCTTGCTCATTTTTATAGGTGGGCTGCTAAATTTAGGCTACAGGCAAAATCATCTATGTTGTAAGTTGCTGGTAATAAAGTCGCCCGGATGGCGAAATCGGCAGACGCAGCGGACTTAAAATCAATTTTTTGCGATTTTGCAGTAAATCGCACCTTGTCGCACATTGCCTGTAAGTAAAGAAAACAGATAACTTACAATCGAATACTGGCTCGCATGCAATTGCATTAAAAAGCATGTTTTCAGGCAGGGTGGGCTACTAAATGGGCACAAAGATTATGCACATTACTTATAAGTCTATTAGGTTTTGTTATATTGATTCAGTTCCCGACAAACTAACTAACTGCCTATCATATTCGACGCACCTGGACAGTATGGCATAGGCTTTATCTATATTGTACTACTGTATGATCGCCACCTGTGTAGCTTAGTCATGATTTGTCCAATCCCCTTTTACGATCCGTGGCCACTTGTAATTTGAGTGGCCTAGTCATGTACGACTCGGATTTTTCGCTGGTTTATAAACATTGGTCGCCAGACGAAGTTCTTCGGCCATCTTCTTTCTTAATTCGAGCGGCTGGATGACCTCCGATGCCGCTCCGAATCCGATCAGCCATCGGCGGACCTCTTCGGGGTCCGCAATATCCATTTCGAGAATCACGCCGCCGTCATCCTGTGGCAGGATCTTCTGCGAGTGATGCCACGTCCGCTCCGTCACGTAGGGCGCTTGATCGGCCCGGAACCGAATCGCCACATGATGCGGTTCTCCCCATCTCATTTGAAATGCGGAATCGCTGAATTCATCGAAGTTGAAAGATTTGGGAATCTTGAATCGCAGGTTGGTCACGCTCACAGAGTCGATACGATGAACAGCAAACGTTCGGTTCTCTTCGCTACGGTGGTCAAAGCCGACAAGGTACAGACCGTTATTTGCATACCAGAGCTTGTACGGATCTACCTTGCGCCGAGTTGCCTCTTTGCGTCCGGGAGCGGTATGGGAAATCTCTACCGTGTAATGGTCGAGAAGCCCCTTCATGAGTTTCTGGATAACTTCGGAAGAGCGGTTGAAGTCCTTCGCGCCGAAGTTGCTTACCTGGATTCCTTCTCCAAGTGAGTTCAGCAGGCTGTGACCTTGCGGAGGCAGAGCCGCTCCGATTTTGCGCATCACGGATTCCAGAGCATCGTTCAGACCCGTTCCTTGAAGCGGCTTTAGCAGACTGCGGCTGAAATATAAGGCCATCATTTCCGACAAGGTCAGCGAAATTGCGGCTTCAGCGCGGAATCCATCCGCAAAACGCCAGAACATCGTGCCATTCCGTGGTTCGGAAACCACGGGAAAACCTACGGCCTGAAGATCTTCAAGGTCACGCTGCACAGTACGTTTGCTGACAGCGAGTTCGGCTTGGAATTGCGCAAGCGTGCGTCCGGTACGGCTGGTCAGTAGATGCACCAGCCGCCATTGTCGGGTGAGTTGATCTCCACGAGGCATAGGCTCTACTAAAAATGTAAAGTCTCAGGAGCTATTGTACAAACGGGAGTGTCATGTGAGGTCACCATGTGGAAAAGATTCTGCCGCAAGGTGTGACCTCATCTGTCATACCCTGACTCTATGCTTCCAATATGACAAACGTGGACATCAGCTATGCTCCGGCAGCAAAGACAGTACGCGAACAACTCAGGCCATATACAAAGTGGATGGAAGAGATACTAGGTGTACCGCAAAGCGAAACATTGACTCTGGAGATGAAAACTCCACTGGATGAAGCAGTCGTGGCTCAGGTTCTCCGCGATGTGCCGCTTACAACATCGCAGCAGAATGCTGCGAAACTATATTTGCCGGTCGTACAAAGATGGGAACTTCCGCCGGACACCAGTCCTCATATCGCAGTTACCCCGGTCAAAGATCCGTTATCCAGAAGCACGAAATCGTGGTCAGTAGACTGGAAGGAATGCCCGATCGCTGTATGGCTGAAGGACACTCCGAGTCCGTTCCTCGTCGCGAACATTCCCCATGTTTCAAGCGGTCATTATGAAACTGAAGAATGGAAACGCTGGCTGATAGTGGCTCGTACATCCGTCGCTTCTGTCCTGCAGGCATTGAGGCCGATCTGCTGCACGCGCACCGGGGAGATTGAGGTGACAGGAGGCTCAGACCAAGTACTCGATCATGATTGTGGAAGGTGGGACGAACTGGTCCTTGCTCCCGAGGTGCAACGCCTGGTGCGGCGTGATTTTGAGAGCTTCTTCGCGCGGGAGGAGTGGTTTCGTCGCCATCGTCTTCCGTACAAACGCGGCTACCTATTCTTTGGGCCTCCCGGCAATGGCAAAACCAGCGTAATCCGTGCCATGGCGAATCATCCGGGACTCTCGCTGTTTTCGATCAACTTCAATAACGAACTTGTGGATGATTCCGACGTAGCATTGATGTTTGCAAAGGCGCGGAACAGCGCTCCCGCGTTGATTGTGCTGGAGGATCTTGACCGAATATTTCCGCGAGAAGGACTTATCCAGAAGGTTAAAGTAAGCCTGTCAGGCCTCTTGAATGGACTGGATGGAGTTACCGTGCAGCAAGGTTTGATCGTAGCTGCGACCGCCAACGATCCTGCACAACTCGATCCCGCGATATTAAATCGTCCCGGACGATTTGATCGGGTGATTGAGTTTCGGAATCCGGCACCGGATGTCCGAGCCAGATACTTTCAGAAGATCGTAGGTCTTAATGAGGCTGATGCTATGGAGATGGCAGAGCCAACAGATGGTTTTTCATTCGCGCAGATCAAGGAAACATACATCCTTGCCGGTCAGTTTGCCTTCGAGGAGGAACGCGATATCACTATCTCTGACCTGCGGCAAGCTGCACAGACAATGCGAAAACAAAGCCTAATAGCTCGTAGTATGCACGGTTCAAAGGTGGGTTTCAGCACTCGTTGAAAATAATAAGGAGATCGGTTCGGTTACATCTGAAAGAGTTGACTCAGCCATTCAACAGCTTCGGGATAGTCGGCTGTATCGAGCACAAATTCCTGTCCTCGCGATACTGCATTGAGTAACACGCCATCTTTAGCATCCGACCAGCGGCTCAAATCACCGTGATAGCTGAGGTGGGAACGATGTCCCTTTGGATTAAACCACTTTGGCAAAAGCCAACGACTTGGATGGTCTGAATCCGGCGCGGTCAAGCGCAGCCTTGAGGTCAGATAGGGGAACACACCTGCCCCATCGATTTCAGCGTGCTTGCTACACGGTAGTGTCAGACGCTCAGTGGCCACATAGATCACGTTCTTGAAGTTGCCTTTATGATGAAAGTGGGGATGGTAATAAGCCCATGAGTCCATTGCTGACCATGACGCGACAGATATCCGTCTGGCAATTTGAAGCCAACCGAACAACGCATGAATTTCCTTACTCTTTGGTACAAACCGCCAACCTCTATCTGTTTTTTCGACAGGACGAAATAATCCGAAGAAGAGAAATACATCACCATCCACGACACCCTGCCTTTGGAGATGTCCTTCTGCAGCACGTTCCTGTCCGAAGATCGGACGCCACCCGCCGCAACGGAGAACGCTCTGTTCAACGATATCTGGATCAAGATGTGCGCGATGACTGGGCGGTTTTCCAGCGAGTTGAGACACTGCTTCACCCACACTCAACCATTTATTTCCTCTAATCTCGCCATAGGTGATACTAGACATTTTGTCTGGAATCGGCAAAGAAAGCATACTGCCATCAGGGAAAATAGGACTTGGATGCCCTCCAGAAGTTGAATCAAAACCCTTCCTACTGAGGATGATCTTCATTTACAACTCTTCATGATACTGGATGTGGAAAGACAGCTACAGTTAGGCGTTCCTACAATGCAGTTCTGATCTTTTTGATAAGAATCATCCTCCTGAGGCCATTCGGAAGGGGCGTCAAAGATACCAAATCCATTTTCCTTAGTAAAACGGACAAATGTGTTTATCTCATCGTCGGTGAACTTACATTTGTGACCGCGACCGACTTTCAAGTATTCGAGTTTTGGTGGAAGATCTCTTGCCGACAAGCCAAAATATGCGAATGTCTCTGAGACGAGGACACGTATACAACTCAAGTCTCGCTTCTTTGTATCAGCATTCTCCTGATTTTCCACTTTGCTATGCATAGACGGATGCTGGTGGTATCCATCTGTAGCTATGGCCTTGGGTTCATAGATGTTGTCTCCACACCGCTCTCGAATTTCATCCGACTTCCATAATGGAATCTTGCATTGGAATCGTTGAGCTCTCCAATAATCAGCAAAAGACTCGACAACATCATCAACCCGCATGTAATAAAGAACCTTATTCCCTTTCCCTTTTGCCTTGGGAGTCAGACCCACAATCCAGTCGTCTTTTTTAGCAGTTCGGCGAATGACAGGTTTGCAGCAGGCAAGCGTGCAGCAGCCAAAGAATGGGTTTGGAGCAAATCCAGTGTCGTACGTGACTACGTATGAATAGAGCCTCATCGTCAAATGCCTCATTTCGCCAATAACTTACGAGGATTCGTCTCTCGATAACATACTCCTATTTTGGACATTATAGTGTAAGCAGTTATCCTTCTGTTCGTTGCTACTACAGAGAAAACCCTGGATAGATAAAGGCACTGCGGATAATTTCAGCATCGACTCCTGAAACGCCGCTGGCCCGCGCGACGTCGTACCAGTGACCAACCTGTTCGAGCAGGTCAGCAACGATTTTTTCCGCTTCGTCCTTTTCAAGGAGAAAACGTCCATGTTGCGAAAGAAGGTTTTTGGCGTTGGCAAAGCTCCCCTGATCGCCGCATTCCATGGCAAGGTCGCGACGCTCCAGTGAAACCACCGGCGATGGAGTCAGGTCATACGCAGGCGAGAGTGTCCAGCGCTGATCCCTGGCGACGAAGGCATGGTTTCGCGGATGATCGTCGAGATTGGAGATCAGCGCGTTGAAGCACATTCGGTGGAACAACTCGCTGGCGTCTTTTTTAGGCTCTGCAACGATGCGGCGCAGTTCTTCCGCCAGCGTTACATACGACCATTTGGCTCTCGTGGTCATGTCTTCGTCGGCGCGTAGTACCGTAAGTCCGCTAATCATACGTGCGCGTAGATAGCCTGCATCAGTTTTCTCGCGGTCGAAACGCTTGACGAGCAGCACATCTTTTCCGGCCACGGTTTCGATTCGACTATCAGCGGCATTAATCCCGCACCGACGCGCAAGACGAAGCATGGCGTGCTCCACGCGTGGGTAGTTCCACCTGTCATCATGGCGGCTGAACTTGGCTATCCAAAGTCCTTCACTATCCTCGACAACAGCCTTGGGACGTGCGCCGCCCATTGATGTTCCGAGGAGCAGTAACTCTTGAACCTGCGGAGCGGCAGGATCGTCTGGGATCTTTTCGTTGGTCAGTGCCTCGGCCAGTTCCTGAAGCTTTTGCAGGTCGAGAGTCTTATTGAAGGCGCGGCGAGGCGCAGGCGGCGTCTGGTTACGTCCAAAGCCGAGAGCGCCTGCGCGGTCGTCGGGCGATTCCAGAAGATAATCCATTTCGCCCATGCCCGTCTTTGCGGCGTGTTTGTCGATGACACGGCGGCCCCAGTAGTCGGGACCGGCATCGCGCAAAGCTCCAAAGACACCCTTCAGTTGCACCGTCTCGTATGTGCGGCGCGATAGCTTCAACGCCACGGGGTCGATCTCCACGGCGCGAGGATTATCCAGATACGACCTGCCGTAGACGAAACGGCCTAGAGGAACGCCCGTGCGGGTCTGGTCCAGGACGAATCGGCCTGCCGTTACAGGAGAAAGCTCTCCCGGCAGAGTGATGTAGACGTAACACTCCTGCTCTGTGTTAGAAGTCATTGTCGAGTTCTCCGCTCCTGCGTGCGCGACGATTTTCTCGGCGGGATGCCAATGCTACTCCTACTTCATCCTTGAGCGGATCGGCGAGTTCCTCGAAGGGCGAGAGCAGATCGTAGGCCCAGAGCAGCGCGGTATAGATGCCGATGCCGGTGGACACTTTGCCATTCTCGGCGTCCATGACGGCACGCCGCCCGGTCCCGATCTTTTCGGCGGCTTCTTCGATGGTCACTCTGCGCCGGACACGGGCCGTGCGGAGGTTCGTGCCAATCCTTTTGATGGCCTGCTCCACTGGGTACGGCGGTGCGGCTAATAGCTGGTTACGAGCATTCATATCCCCTCAAAAGCATATTACACCATTTTATATGCCATTAAAGAATCACAAGCTGCATATACATAGCAATGAACGACCGCGCCGTAAGCGATGGGGTATTGAACCCGTCTTTTCGAGTAAACAGTATTCCCGTTCAGGCCGATTCTACGAATCGCCCACACACACTAACAAACTGCCTCGACGACTCCTTGTCGCCGAATCTTCTGGTTCGGTACGAAGAGTCTTCTTGTTTCACACAGAACGGACGCCAACGAACATCGAAATTACTCCAGGCAACCTGTGGCTGCAGACATACGCGAAACCCCATGACTATAGATCAAAACAACTGCAAGTCCTTCGCAATACGATCTTGAAGAGTTGGCAAGAGATTCGCCTGCCGAGCGTATTCTGACCAGTTGTCGATAGCGGCGCGTATATCCGACAAGGCGTGCGCGGGTCTCCTGATTCCGAAACGGTCGGCGACTGCCATCATATCTTCCCTGGCAATATCGTTGAACTTCTGATTGACGCTCATCAGGTGCTGGTAGGTCCATTCGCCGCTTGAGTTATACGCATGAGTAACGTCGTAGGCCGGAGCGAGATTCCATGCGGCTCCCTGCCGCAGGATAAATGCAAAGTTCTTTGTATGATCGTCGCAGTTACGAGCCATAACGTTGAAGGCCATGCGACGGAAGATCTGCGACATGGCGTCATCGTCCAGCCCCAGCTTGGCCGCCGTCATAAACAGTTGGGAGTAATCATGCGTGCCGCGCAGCCGAAAATCCAGATGGTTCATCGCGCAGAGCGTTTGCAGATGATGCTTCCGAGTCTTGCCATCGACCACCTCGCGGTCGAAGCGTTTCGTCATAAAGTGAGCGCGTCCGTTCTCTTCGAGCAAACGTGAGTCGGACATTCGTATACCGGCAGCCTGCGCCATCAGATAGTACGCATATTCGATCCGGCCATACCCTTCGCCGGTTCCAAGCTCTTTATCCTGGCCCACGCCATCGAACTTCAACAGCCAGTGCTCAAATCCCGGAGCCGCATCGAACTGCCCGCTTCGCACCTCGTCCGTCTGGGGATTCCATGCAATCACAGCCTTCGCTCTCGCTCCGCCTGCGGAGGTTCCCACTCTGATGATGTTGGCGAGAGCGGCCTTGGCCTCACGGTCGGCGGAGAACGTTCCCTGTACAAGATGCCGCGCCTCTTCGACCAAAACCTTCATCTCAATCGGAGCCGAGCTTTCGCTGTGAGCGCCTCTCGCAGGCCGAAACTCCAGCGCTCCCATGCCTCTCTTCCCCATATACGCGAGGCGGTCAGGCACGGTGATGGAACTTTTATCGACGCCCTTCTGCGCCATCCAGGCATCGATCAGGGCATTGCCAAAGTCGTCAGGGAGAGAGTCTGCCAGAAGGGCCGGGAGCCGAGAGTACGTTGCCTCCGGCAGCGCCGGAAAGACGAAGGTCGAGCGCACATCCGTCAGCGGCATATGAAATGGCGCTAACTCCGTGCCGGTTCTCTTCCAGGCCGGATCATATTCAAAGGCGTAATACCCAACGGAAGGATCAAGCGCGACGGCCCCCACCAGCCGTCCCCAGGCGTGAACCTCGATGACCGATACATCTTTCATGATTGTCTGGCCTCGTTACAGGATCGGCGCACACGGCGGCGTGGACGGTTGGCGTGACGCATGAGAGCCAATGGACTAACGGAAGGCGTCGGCGCAAGCATACGCAGACCCTCCAGGGAGTTGAGAGCCTTCAGCACCCGCACGAGCGTTTCAACGCTGGAACCGCGTCCAGTCTCGAGGTTTCTCAGCGCCTTCACCGAAATTCCGGCTTTGTCCGCCGTAGTGATCTGGTCGAGATTCTTAGAGATGCGGAGTTCTCGAAGCTGACCTCCCAGAACGGCCTGCAACTCAACGGGAGACATAAATAATACATCTTCCATAAAGGAATAATAATACCGATTATGTCGTAATTACAAGTTTACAGGCATTAATATACCTATAAATATTAACGATTTAATGGCGTCAGCCAGCCCCAGTACAGAGCGATATGTGTCTTTTCATGCCAGAGTTACCGAGCAGCAAGAAATCCCCCTGCGTGTCGGATGCTCATATCGCGCCAATTTCAATACCAGCGTTTTGTTGAGCGAAGGGACGGCTATGTAGTCGAAGGTGTCCAGGCTCTTCACCACATAGTACAGTGCCTGACGAATACGCCGCTCGGTGAACCGCAACTCGCAGTCGAATAGAGAGAAAATCCATGGCGCTCAATAGTTTCGTCTCTTTGGTCCGCGTTTAAAGGTTCTTGCGAGACGCTTCAATATACGGTCTACCATCTCTTGGGATTTTTCGATGTCAGACTGCGATTCGTGGATTGAGTGAAATACTTCAATGAGCAATGAGCGTTGTCCAGATGTAAAGGTGTTGAGTGCGGAACTCGTCCCGCTGCGGTCCTGCACATGAGCGAGACGTTTTCGAAGTTTCTTAATAACCTTTTGGTACTTGTCTTGCCGATCATTGCTGATCGATGCCCGCTTGATCCATTGTTCAATCTGTTCCATGTCGCGGACTAGCTGTACTGCTGCTCTCGAAGCGGAGGATTCGCCTAGTCCTGACCGTGCTAGCACTTTCAGCTTTCTTTCACAGTCTGTCAATCCAACATCGATTTTACGCTGAAGGTTACGCTGGATTGAACTCGCGCGGCACCGTTGAGCAATATCACGAGTGTGAGGTGCTAGGTGGTTCGTCAGGTCTAGAAAGAACGCATTCTGTTCAAAATGATCCCGTCTGCCATTCGGAAGAATACGTGGATCAATCACATGTGTCTCGGCAACACACCACGCATTAAAGCGCGACTCGGGAAATAGCGGCATAAGAAGATCGTTATCACCAACTTGTATGTCACCTACGCGAAATCTCCAACCGTCTACGAGCGATGCAGATGGCAAAGCGCCTTTATAATCGGAATGGAGGACCCAAGACACAGCAGATGTGTCACCATCACGACCGGGTGTACAGATTGTAGTCAACTCATGGAAACGAGTCTCGCCCACTTTCCCGATAGCAGTGGAATTACGATGAGGCCGGAACACTCTGCCAATGCCGTCAATTTCGATATTGATCGTGCTTGTCCGCACTCCGTGAGAATGCAATAACGATGTGATTTGTTCCGCAAACTGAAATTCTGGGTGGAATGGCACCGGCGCAACTTGTGCCAAATAATTGAATACTGCCTCTCGATTGAGTAATCGGTCGTCTCTATGTCTGACAACACCGTTCAACTCCACTTCAAAGAAACGTGCTGGCCAGTCGTGCCTCTCTACCTCTCGAACCTCAACGCTGTTACCGACAATATCCTTAAGATCCTTGGTTTCGGTCGAGCGCAGCATTGAGCGAACGTCCCTAGCACTCCAACGGAGTTCGTGAACTGTTTTTTCTCCTTCCTGTCGAGACCGAAAGATCACCTCCTGCGCAAACGCAAGGCCCGCCAACCGTCCTACGCCCCGAAACCCTCGCGCTGCTGTGCCGCGTTTTTTGCTGCCCCCCAACGCAGTAAGTCTGTCTGCAAAATCGTCTGCCTTCAGTCCGATTCCATTATCCCTGATGATTATGGTACGAGCATTGGGGTCAATCTTGACCAATACTTTACCAACATCACTTGTAACTCCGGCAACTCTAGCAGAATCGATGGCATCTGCCGAGTTTTGGATATACTCGCGATACATCGCCATAGGGTCGATGTACATGGAACTACTCAACAACTCTAGAATATCCTTCCCCACAAGGAGTGGATGCTCAGGACGGCTCCATGATACATCAGGTTTGTTAATAGCAACTAAAGTGGCTGTCATGCAGGTGCTACCTCGGTAGATATTGTTTCAGTTTCAAGGTCTTCGTCCGACAAGCCCGCGTCCTCGACTCGCTCCTCGTCAGGTATAGATTCATATTCAATATCCTTTTGAAGCGAGGAAATTCGAGCCTCGTCCACCTTCGGCAATGGTTTGTAAAAGTCCAAAATCGTTCGCAATCTACGATTGCTGGTTCGTTGTGGAAGCTTATCCATGTCTTTTGGGCCAACAGAAGATAGAAGGTCGAGTAGGTCTTTCCGCTCACTCGATGAAAGACGTTGAAAACTGGTGTTAAATTCCGCAAACTCCGCTTTCCCGCCGTAGCGCTCATACCATACACGATGGAATATGAAATGGTGTGGCCAAAGGAGTATCTCCTCAAATTTGTTTGGCGAGTCGCCAAACGCGTGCTCAAAGAATTTTGGAGCACCACTCACAATACCATGAGTAGCCTGCAAAATGATCTGCATAGAGCGCAATTGATATCGGGTCCAGTTCTCTCCGACGTGTGACCGATTACGTAGGTCTGTGGGCTGAAAACGCATAGGGAATGACCATATTCGAATTTTCAATTCCTCATTAAGTGCCACGTTTAAACTCATGCGCTCAAACAGGTCAGCGGGAGAATCGTGGAAGTTGTACAACATATAATTCGATAGCTCTGTGAGTCCAAAAGAATGTGCATAGCGGATTGCTTGCTCATAGGATTTGCGGACACCAATTTGATCGAAGGCGATACGTAGAGGCTTGAGGCAGATTGTCGAGAGTTCACGTAGGTACATTGGGTCTTTGCATAAAATTCTTGCGTCTACACCCTGATTAAAATCAACTCGACGCTGTACCGGAACTCGACCGCGATGTAATTTTGCACCGGGGCCGAATCCAAGATCACGTATCTCAGCGATTATCTCTTTGAAACGAGGTGAGGCAACGACATTGTTGTCCATCAACGTTAGGTCTTTTTTGGGGCCGTAGAGTTGATCTATACCCTGAACGGTTGCCGTAATAGATTCAACATCTCGTTGATCACCTTCGAGTTTTGGAACACCACAAAAGCTGCACTTTCTTATGCATCCGCGAGAAGCATACATGAAATACGCATCATGGACGGGATACTTGTACGATATCTGATCGAGGATGCTGTAGTCGGGGATCATATCTTCAATAGGCTTACTAAAACGATCATCGGCGTAGAGTTCATCTGAAAAGTCATCCAACTGGAGCGCGACTGCAGGTGGATCACTGAGGAGTCCCTTGATGAATCGAATTCCATGCCAGCGGGATACCTTCAGAAACTCTCCGGGCATCAGCGACGCAGCAATGCCGCCCACAAATATTTTGCTTGTGAATCCATTGGCGGCTTCAAGCGCAAAATCTATGCTCTTGGAAATTCTGTCGAATTCAAACGAGAATAGCGTAGTCACATAAATTCGGTCCCAGGCGATGGAAAGGACAGAATCGTCTTCTCCTTTGACGAATCTGACTTGATCGTTCTTGCCACGCGGCCCGTGGTATTGCGCTATTTTCATCAAGCCAAGAGGCGGATACTTATTCTTGTAACCAGGTTCAATAAGTAAAATATTTTTCCCGGCCATCAGTGCACCACCTTAAGTTGGCGCTTATGGCGCTTATCTCGCAGAATGCTAACAACAGAAGCGACCCCACCTTCTCCGCCGAATCCCTTTAGAGGCCCTTTGTTGCTCCAATCAATCTCTGAAATGAACTCTGCCAGTTTTGCCGTAAAGTACCGCTTGTCGCAATTTAAACCACTACACTCTGTATACAGGTCCCCAGCTATAACCATGAGTGCATAGACACCGACACCTTTGTTGATAAGCGAATGACGAGGATTGTCCCATGACTCCCTCAACACTTCGGCCACCGCAGACCAAAAGTCCAAGACAATACGAGTTGAGATATCAGCAGAATGTTTTTTGTGGATTTTCGTTTGTGCCAGAAAATGTTTGATAGCTTTTTGCATGGTACGGAGTGATGCTCGACGCATGAGTCCGGACGTACTTGATCCTCCCAAGTCGAGTTGACGATACCAAGGCGACTCAGTGTTGTTATTAAGATGAAGCGCTATAAACAGTTCCGGCCTTTCAGACGCGAGGTCGGTCGCCAACGTCGCATCATGGAAGTCCAAAAGGCTAGTGCTGAGGCCCTTCGCCTTGCTGTTGATCACGTTGAAAACTTCCATCTCTTCTCGTTCCGTTAGCCCTAGGAAACACATGAAAGGAAGCTCAATCTCAACGTCATTCAAATAGCCGAGACGATGTTGACAATCGACTTGAGTCAACAATTTCCCCGCGTCACCTTTAATCACGAGCCTTGCTGTCCCGTTCGTGCTTTGGCTTAGTCGCCATGCACCATCGCTTCGTGGACGGGCATTGAATGTGAGCGGGATCGTTGCGCTGTTCTCTTGTTGTATGTATTTACGAAAGTCAAGACTGTGTTGAGAATTGAAACGGCGCTGGTATCCATGCCCCGTGTCTTCGTTGAGCACGTCGGCATAACTGATTGAATATAGGACGTTTGCAGGAGCAAACCCGAGCAAGACCTTTCGATTGGCCGACCTTCCAATAATTCCTGAAATTTGGACCGGCACAATTGATTTGTCATGCGATGCAAAAATAGCAGCCATTTGCTGCATTTTTGCTGGAATTTAAATGCATGTCAAGCAAAAAATTCTCAGTGTAACCTTTGTTCCTAATCGGACGCCACGAGATCAAATTTTTAATCGGTTACGAGTTTTCTTGAAAATCACGTTCCGTTCGTGACAAAATTCTCGCATACAGATGCATGAGGAAGTTTGCTTCACTATGTGAGGGAAGAATGGCCACCACCGCTGTAAGTCCTGTTCCGAGTGTGCTCCAACGAGTACCAGTCAACGACATTCGCCTTGACCGCGATAACCCGCGAATCCGAAAGTTTCTCGAAATGTACGGTGAGGACCCTACTCCTGAGCAGTTTTATCTTGCATTGGGGGCAGCCGGAGATGAGGAAGGCGATAACAGTGCCACTTTTGAAAAACTGAAGAACTCAATTCAGACAAATGGCGGGATCATTCAACCAGTCATCCTCAATCGCAAAAATGGCGAGTTCGTTTGTGTTGAAGGAAACACTAGGGTAGCACTATACAAAAAATTCCATAACGAAAAGGTAAACGGAAATTGGACGCATATTCCCGCACTCGTCTACGAGGAAATGCAGGACTTCCAGATTGACTCCATAAGGCTACAAGTACATCTGGTTGGAACCCGTCAGTGGGACCCATATTCCAAAGCTAAGTATCTTTACCACCTTCGCAATAACAAAAATCTTCCTCTAGCCATGTTGGTCGAATACTGCGGAGGGCGTGAACGGGAGGTTATTGAAAGCATTAATGCCTTTTCTGATATGGAAAACTATTACCGTCCAGTAGTGCAAGAGGGCAGTTTCGACACAAGCAGGTTCAGCGGCTTTGTAGAACTACAGAAACCCAATGTTAAGCAATCAATCGCAGAGGCGGGTTTTACCCTAACGAACTTTGCTGAATGGATACGAGATCAGAAGCTGTATCCACTGAATACAGTTCGACTGCTTCCTAGAATACTGAAGAACCAGAAGGCCCGTGAGGCTTTCCAAAAATATGACGCACGGAGTGCAGCCGACCTGCTGGAGCGGCCTGCGCTCTCTAAAGCGCTATCCGAAGCAAATTTGGGACAATTGGCGGCTGCTTTGACTCAAACCGTATACCAACTACCTTGGCTAGAAGCTGAAAAACTTCGCAAAGATCCGAATGGGGAAACAGCACAACTACTTCACGAAGTGCTGGATGCCTTACGTGGTGTTTTAAAGACTTCGGAGGATGCCGTATAGTTGCCCGAATCGTCGAAACATATCGAACTTATTCGATGCATTTTGGCTTGCATCCACAGGGACTATTCTGGGGCGCAGTATGTTGCCACTTTGCATGACCTTCCCGGTTTAGTAGGATGTGACAAACCTCCCAAGATCGGATCATACCGACCAGACGTTTATGCGACTGACGCGCCCTTGACCCGAACCGTTGTTGGAGAAGCCAAAACGCAGTTTGACCTCGAAACAGACCACAGCGCGGCACAACTCACCGCGTTCCTTCGCTATCTGCGCCTTCAGCCAAATCCGACATTAATAGTAGCGGTACCTTGGCAAGCCAAGGCGACGGCACGAACGAAACTTCGCAGTCTATGTTCTCAAACTGGCGCTCAAACGGTAGAGATTGTGGTGATCGACGATGTCGGAGGCCTCACATGACTATACGGGCTGTACGCGAACCAGACCTGGGGCCAAAGGTCGCTGGCTTTGTCTACCAAGTTCAAGCCGTAAATGCTACCAAAGACCTTCCCTATGCTGCTATATTTCACGAGCAAGGGCTAGGAAAAACAAAAATTGGCATCGATCTCGCACTTTATTGGCTAACTAACAATATTGTTGATTCGGTCCTGATAGTTACCAAGCGAGGCCTGATTCAGAACTGGGTGGATGAACTTCGTGCCCATACTCATATCACACCGAGGCTACTATCGCAGGACAAACGAGCTAACTTCCTTGCATTCAATAGTCCAGCGCGGATTTACCTTACTCATTATGAAGTCCTCAAAGCAGAACGTAAAAGGTTCAAGCTCTTTCTCAAAACAAGACGAATTGCCGTGATCCTTGATGAGGCACACAAGATCAAAAACCCGGAATCTGATTTGACCGAAGCGATATTTGATTTGGCACCAGATTTTACCCGTCGAGTAATCATGACAGGAACTCCAGTGGCGAATCGTCCGTATGACATATGGTCTCAAGTGTTCTTTCTTGATCAAGGTAAAAGTTTGGGTCAAGATTTTAGCAGCTTCAAGAAAGCGCTTGATCTCTCAAACGATTTGTCCCGCGACGCAAGTAAAGTCGAACGGTTCGAGAAGGAGCTTTCAGGACTTTTTCATCGTATCCAGCATTTTTCAGTTCGTGAAACCAAGCAAGCTGCTGATATCCATTTACCCGAAAAAATTCTCCGTGACATCTTCTCAGAAATGGAACCACGGCAAGCAGAGATCTATCACCGTTTTCAAAATGATCTAGCGGCCATTGTCGTTAAGCATGGTGTTCCTGAGTACGACAATGCAGAAGAGACATTAAAGCGCCTGCTTCGACTTATTCAGGTTGCTTCCAACCCGAATCTCGTGGACGATTCCTATCACAATGTCCCAGGCAAGTTCCCGATACTTCTTGGTCTTATCGAAGAAATTACCGATAGGAAGGAAAAGGTTATTGTTTGGACTGCATTCATTGATAATGTAGACTGGCTTGCCCGTGAATTACGTACCTTTAATGCGGTTAAGGTACATGGTCGCCTCTCATATGACGAACGGGCAAAATCAATTCGGAATTTCAAAACAGATCCGGAGTGTCAAATACTGATAGCTACACCAGCATCTGCTAAGGAAGGCTTAACACTCACTGTAGCGAATAATGCCATCTTCTTCGATCGTTCCTTCAGTTTGGATGACTATCTCCAGGCGCAAGATCGAATTCACAGAATTTCGCAAAACAAGGATTGTACCGTTACAAACATTATCGCCACCAATACGGTTGACGAATGGGTAGATACTTTATTGGCGGCTAAACATCTTGCGGCGCAGTTGGGACAGGGCGACATAACACGAGAGCAGTACAACAAGCAGGCCTCCTACGCTTTTGGACAAATGGTCAGAGACGTTTTGGGGCTGGATAGGGACGAATAATAATGGACTCAAAAACTTCTGTAGACGCTTCGACATTAACCATTCGCGGTAGAGAAGTACCAGTACTGAACACGAAGATTGAACAGGATAAACTTCGATTCTATCCAGAAAATCCTCGAGTCTATTCTGTGCTTCATGGGAATGGAGAAGTGCCCTCTCAGTCGGAAATCCAGAAACGCCTGTTAGAGATGGAACACGTCAAAGTGCTGATACAGGATATTGAACGGAACAAGGGATTAATTGAACCATTGATTGTTCGCAATGGTACTTTTGAAGTGCTTGAGGGGAATAGTCGCTTGGCAGCCTATCGGTTTCTCGCTAAGTCCGATCCTGTTAAGTGGGGCTATATAAAATGTACTGTTATTCCTCAAGATATAGATGAATCGCTTGTTTTTGCTTTACTTGGTCAGTTCCACATCAAAGGGAAAAAGGATTGGGCACCATATGAGCAGGCGGGTTTTCTCTACCGCAGATTCAAAAAGCATAATGCTGATTTGAAGACTCTTGCTAACGAAATAGGAATATCTTCAAAGCATGCCAAACATCTGGTAGACACGTATCAGTTTATGCTTGATCACAATGTAGATGATATTGACCATTGGAGCTATTTTGACGAATATCTGAAATCAAACAAGATTAGTCGGGCGCGTGAAAAAAATCCGCAGTTAGACTCACTTATTGTTGGTAAGATCAAATCTGAAGAGATTCTACGAGCCGTTGATTTGCGTGATTATCTCCCGGTGATTTGTTCGGCGCCAAAGGTACTCGCAAAATTCGTCACGGAAACTTATGACTTTGATGAAGCATGTGACGCTGCAGTCAAAGCTGGTGGAGACAGTGAGCATTTCCAGACCGTGAAGAGGTTTAGAGAATGGATTACAAGACCATCCGTGGAGCAACATCTTATGGATTATGACGGAACGGTTCGAAGTAGTACTGTTTTCGAGCTGCGAAAAATCGAATCCAGAGTTCGCAATTTACTCCGAAAGTTAGAAAATTAATGAACTGCGCGGTATACATGATGAGGCAAGCTACTGCATCGGATTTCCATTTTTGCGATACGCCTCTATCCGGCTGGTTGCTGTATTACTTTTGATAGTCGCGTGCATTATTATAGACACAAATATAAAATATGTTCATAATAATATACGGAGTGTGTTCAGATGCAAACATTACCAATCCCTGTAAAGACCGCCCTGCGTAAGCTGGGGGGCGACATCCGGAGTGCGCGACTTCGCCGCCGCATTCCTGTCGCTGTCATGGCTCAACGGGCCTTTATCTCCCGAACCACTTTGGTGAAAGTGGAGAAAGGTGACCCCGGCGTCGCGGCTGGAACCTATGCTGCCATTCTGTTTGCGCTCGGAATGCTTGACCGACTGCGCGATCTTGCCGACGTGAAGACCGATGAGGTCGGCCTCGCGCTCGAAGAAGAACGACTGCCCAAGCGCATAGATATACGCCCGAGACACAGGAAGACAACCACGCCCGAGGGTGAGTGAGGTCAAGATGGATCAGCAAATCTTTGTTTATGTTGACCTCGACAATACGCCGCATCTTGTAGGGCGTCTGTGGCTGCATGTCCGTAACCGGGTTGAAAGCGCGACCTTTCGCTATGACGAGGAATGGTTGCGGAACCCCGTGCGGTTTGCTCTGGAACCTGCTCTCCAGATGGACACCGCGTCTCACCACACCACTGAGGGAAAGAGCCTCTTCGGAGCCATTGGGGATTCTGCGCCTGATCGCTGGGGACGGGCATTGATGATGCGTGCTGAGGCCCGCCGCGCTCGGCTTACCAAAGAACCAGCGCAAACTCTCTGGGAGGTTGACTACCTGCTGCGCGTCGATGACGAGACGCGCCAAGGTGCTCTGCGCTTTGCCGAGCGGGAAGGCGGACCATTTCTGCGTGAAGCCGTGGATCATCGAACTCCTCCGCTTATAGAGTTACCGGCGCTGCTTGCCGCCAGCGAACACGTTACCGACGAGGTTGAGTCTGACCAGGAACTTCGCCTTCTACTTGCTCCAGGCTCTTCATTGGGCGGAGCGCGTCCCAAGGCTTCCGTGCGCGACAAGAACGGGCAACTGGCTATTGCAAAGTTTCCTCACCACAACGACCGCATTCAGACGGTTCTTTGGGAAGCCGTTGCATTTCGTCTGGCCGCTGCCGCAGGCATTCAGACGGCAACTGCACGTATTGAAAAAGCTGCCGGTAGGCCGGTTCTTCTGTTGCATCGTTTTGATAGGCACGGTTCCGCGAGGAGGCCGTTTCTTTCGGCAATGAGTATGCTCAGCGCGGCGGATCACGAAACTCACAGTTATCTCGAAATTGCCGATGCGCTCCAGAGATATGGAGCAGCCCCGACGGAGGACCTGCACGAACTATGGCGCAGAATCGTCTTCTCGATACTGATCTCGAATACCGACGATCATCTGTGGAACCACGGTTTCCTATACGAAGGCAGTCAAGGTTGGCGATTGTCCCCGGCCTACGATATGAACCCTGTTCCTGTCCAATTCAAGCCACGCATTCTGTCTACGCTCATCGACGAACAAAGTAGTGAGGCCTCCATTGATATAGCCATGAGCGTTGCGGAATATTTTCGTCTCAGTCCGCCTGAAGCTCGCTGGATTATTCGCAAGGTAGCACAGGCTGCCAGCCGGTGGAAGCAGGAGGCCGTCGCTCTGAAAATATCGAAAGCAGAAATTGAAATCGTCGCATCGGCTTTCGAGCACGAGGAATTGGCGAAGGCAATGCGCGGCAATCTCTAATCCACGTTCTCCCTCGGCCCTTTCATGCTATAAGTCGTCGCCTGCTTTTGCGACCTTCTCTCAAAACTACAACCACAGACACGGCTGTCCTTTGTTTCCGGGCCTATCTGCCTGCTGACAAGGCACAGCCGTGTTTCAACAGAAAGGATTTTTCTATGCCAAATATAGTTCGTTTCCCCAATTTGCTTCTCCTTGCCTCGTATACAGTAGCTACGTTACTGACCGGTTGGGCCGTTGGCGCTCGCTGGGGACACACATTGACCGCAGGCTGGGCACTCTTCTTCGCCACCATCTTTTTGACTGTTCACGACATTGTGTTTGCCACCCTGCTCTTGATCGCCGCCTCGAAGTTCAATCCTCCTCGTCATTAATACGTACACGCCTCTACCGTCACTGCCTGCTGCCGTTCTCCGGCGGCAGGCATTTTTTCGCCACAAAGCAACTGCTGTTCCCACATATAAAACTCAAAAGGAAACATTATGAATAATCAGTTACCAAATATTATTGATTTCGCTATTCGACAAGGATGGAAGGTCTTTCCTCTCGATCCTAAAATCATGTTTGCACCAGACCAGCCATTTCTTCAGATGGCAACTTCATCGATTGAACAGATCGAACAGTGGCTCCAGTTGTATCCAGACTGGCAATGGGCCGTTGTAACCGGACCCCAAACCAGCGTTTTCGCTGTAGAACTCCATGGCAACATTGGCGTCAATACAATGCTGCACCGTTCCGAGGGCGACCTTACTGGGATAGATACTTTCCAGATTCACACGAAGGGACTGATTACGCTGTTTTTCCGTTGGCCAGCGAGTGGGCTTCCTACAAACCTCCCCCGCTGTATCCCTGACGGAGTTTATATGTGTCACGCCAGAGGCTATGCGAAACTGGGCTGCGTAAGCGAAGAGCAGCGATCCCTCGACTCACCATACGACACGAATGCTCCTGTCCTCGAAGTTCCGCCCTGGCTGCTGAACGCAATTACTCAGCCGAACATGAGTTGCAGATCAGCCGTTGTTTCATCTATCCCCCATCTCAGACCAGGCAGGCTGCCTGTGCGCATGTTTTTTGCGCAGAGAAATGGCCGGTGGATATGCAGCTTCTTTACCGTAGCAAAGCGTGAAGTACACGTCAAAACCTTAAAGTTTCGGTCTTGGAGATTACTCTTTAGAACTGCACGGAGAGGTGGATATCCGAGAAATCCGGTGAGCAGAAGTTGGCTGAGATCCGGACTTCGAAAAGGAAAAGGTCACATCCTGTTGCTTCTGACCCCAGCACAGTATCAAAAACTACGTGCAGCCAAACAGTACGCAAAACCCATCAGAACGGTACCTGCTGTTCCATAGGTGAGGTCAGACACGCTTCAAGGCCACCTCAAAAAACAAGTCGCAATGTTCTTCGTCCGCCAGATGACGGGCTTTCCGTGCTCCTCGGCGAAAGACCCTGCGTTTTCCGGATACAGGCGGCCATCCTACCATTGGTGGATGGCTGCCTGTCTGGAGTATTGCCACGCACGAGGCGTGATCTTCTATGTCAACTTCTCTGGAAACAATCCGGGCATCCATCGACTGGCAAGCGCAGCAGGAAATACCAGCCGCAATGGCGCTCGTGTACTGTCAGCCGTCAGCACGCCACGCTCCACCAGAGCCGAAACGATCCGCCGCGCATGGCGGTCTCCCGCGCCAACAATACCGGCAACTTCGCCGCGAGGCAGTTCGCCCCGATACAGCACCGCCTGCAGGATACTCTCCGATTTCGGCGGAAGCAGCTTGAGCCTGATCTCTTCATCGACCCATTGCAGGATGCGCACTCTTAGGCGATCCGGCTGCATCAGGCTCTCCATAAATGTCACTTGATCGATCGAAACCTGAAGGAAGAACTCCGTAAACCTGGCAAGCGCCTCCTCGCTCAGATGGCCGCGTCCATCAAGATCGTTGCGTCTTTCCATGTCGCACGCCGCCAAATGGCTCTTATAAGCTTCAACGTTACGTGCCAGACCGCGTGCCACAGACCAGACCGCCCCAGTATCGAGCGTCTCCAGAAACATAGCGTGAGACATAAGGCGCACGACTCTGCCGTTTCCATCCATGAACGGATGAATCCATGCCAGCCGATGATGCGCCGCCGCCGCGCCAAGAATTAGTTCCGTTTTGCCCGCGCTCTCATAGGCATCTTCAAATCGATTCAGGAAGCGCGGTACCGCTCCGGGACTGATGGCGACATGCCGACCTACCGCGACATCCCGCCTGCGCAGTTCACCCGGAACGACACGAATCTTTTCTTTCGTCTTCGGGTCTTCTACCCAAAGCAGAGCGTCCGGCAGTTCCTCACAGAAACGCCGATGGATCTCACGGATACCATCGCCTGTTGTCGCCCGTGCTGCCAGTCCTCCGCCGTCAATCCACTTTTGCACGGCGATGTGCGCTTTGGCTTCCAATTGAAGATCGCGCTTATGGGCGTCCTTGCTATATTCATTCCTGAGCGCCCGCTCGATGTCTACCGGGTGCGTGTCGTGTCCCTCAATCAGGTTGGAGTAGTAGCAGTTCATCGCCCGAACCAGATCGACCAGCGACGGAAGAAGGCTTGGCGGCAAGCTGCGGCAGAACCCTGCTGACTTTTGTGCCAGATCAAAAGCAAGGTCGGTCAATCTCGCCCGGAAACGCGAATCACCGCTGAGGAACAGCGGTTCCATCAG
>WQYS01000005.1 GCA_009781125.1 Acidobacteriaceae bacterium
ATCGAACGGGGTTTTCCGCAGGAGATGAGGGCGAGCTGGAAGCCTTTGCGCCCAGCGGCGCTCGCCTACGGATATGCGTGCTCGGGGTAGAGCCGGATGAAGCCGGAGAGGTCTGGCATCTGGTCGAGAAGC
This sequence comes from Acidobacteriaceae bacterium, assembly GCA_009781125.1. The sequence goes on from WQYS01000005.1 coordinate 133, forward strand.
CGTTGTCGGTAGGCACGGAGATCACCGCAACCGTTGCCGCAAGGAATTGAGTTTGAGCCGGACGGCACTTGCTGATAAACTGGCACATATCGCAAGGACGTGAGCAAGCGTCCGTTGTGGGGCTGTAGCTCAGTTGGGAGAGCGCCTCGTTCGCAACGAGGAGGTCGTCAGTTCGATCCTGATCAGCTCCACCATTCTTCGTTTTTGCCTCCTTCGACGGTAAGGACGAAGGGGTTGCTGTAGTTAGATGTGAAACTTACGTCATCCCAACAACCGTTCGAAAGTTTTTCTCCATCAGTCGAGAGGTCAGCGTAATGTTCGCTTCGCTTCAGGTGGAAAGGCCGCTGTGCCAGCGTCATATTAAGAGTCCAGGGCCGTGGTGGCAGACTCATCGTGCCGCCCTTGACCTTGAGCGCATCCAAAAGTAACGTGAATTCCATAGCTCGCCAGGATGCCATATATCTCCCATAAAGACCACGGTTGCAGCAAGCACAACCAGCTTCGGAGATATCCCCGGTATGTTTCCTGTTTTCATCCTATCCACTGCCGGTCTACAGCTTAGTTACCAGTTACACGCAGCATGAGAATGCCATGAGATGGTACCTCGCTCGCATAAATTCCATTTGCGAAACGCACATCCTTGTGCGCCCACAGATCACGCGCCTTCTTTATTCTTTTACCGTGTAGCAGATCGCCGGCTTTCACTGTGACCATAGTTGGCGAAGCACCTAAATTAACTACGCCAACAGCCACGCTTCCATCGGCCAGAGGTTTGATCCATGTTTCCATCTCTCCGTTCTTAACGGGCGACGCCTGCCTGCCCAGCCGATCCTGGTCTACGGCGATCACCTCCTTATTGAGCAGTATCGATTTCGTTACATCGGTCATGGCGCGGATATCGTTTCCTGCCAGCAAGGGAGCAGCCGTCAATGCCCACAAGCTCATGTGCGTGCGGTATTCGTCTGCCGTCATGTGTCCATTGCCTACCTCAAGCATGTCAGGATCGTTCCAGTGACCGGGTCCGGCATACGGTGCCGTGGGCGCTTGTTTCTCGATATTGTCCATCATGCTGGACCATTCGTCGCGAATATCGCCGGTTGTGCGCCATAGGTTGCCGCCGGCTTTTGATCCCCATGTTTCCACACGATCCATGCCATATTGGCACAGACTGAAGACGATTGGCCTTCCGGACGCCTGCAATGCATCTCCCATCTTCTGATAGACCGGCTGTAGTTTGTCGTTGTTATAGATATAGGCTGCGCTGCACCAGTCGTATTTCAGATAGTCGATGCCCCAGGAGGCGAACATCTTTGCATCCTGTTCCTCATAACCGTAGCTTGCCGGATAGGAACCACATGTGCGCGGACCAGGCGACGAGTAAATACCGATCTTCAATCCCCTGGAATGCACGTAATCGGCGAGTGCCTTCATGTCGGGAAACTTGTAATTTGCATGCAATACGCCGTTAGCGTCACGCACCCCTTCCCAGGTGTCGTCGATATTCACGTAGATATAACCGGCATCGCGCATTCCACTGCTGACTATGGCGTCAGCCATGGTGCGTACAGTCTTGTCATCAATCTTGTCGGCAAAGAGGTTCCAACTGTTCCAGCCCATGGGAGGCGTTTGGGCCAGCCCATTGTACGGAACATCATGGAGCGCTGGCGGTTCGATATATTCCGGCTTCGATATCTCGTCAGCAGACGTAGCTGGATGCGCCGTCGTCACATGGCCCCATAGCTTTACCTGTAGATATTTACCGGCGATATCTCCGGTGATAAAAGGCTTGGTATCGTTCCAGCCTTTGCCGAATATCTCAAAATGATTTCCTTTGACCACACCTGTAACTTCTATGAGGTATCCGAGTCCATGGACGGAACCGGCCAGATTGGTTCCATCCTGTTTCAGGTCAAAGATGGTTTTCTCCTGCTCGCCGTTATGCAGCGTCTTTCCCGTAGCCGCCCAGCGTCCGGTCAGATTCGGCTCCTCCGCCGACACCAACCCTGTTGAACAGAAAACAAACAGCATCATGCCCACTGACACGAATACACGTTTCCAGGCTTTGCCCTGCGACTTCCAAATCATGTGATCTCCGATTATTTCAATCTCGCTATTTTAGTATGTTCAGGATCGCATGAAGGCGCAAATTGCGCTCCGATGAACCAATATCCAGGTTGCGGACTCCGGCAGCAGTAACCCATTGCTCCCGAGTAGTTGACCAATACTGAAACCGGCGAAGCGGTATATGTAACTGAACTGTTTGCGTCTCTCCCGCGCGAAGATGAATCCGCGTGAAAGCCGCAAGAGCGCGCTTTGCGAATTGCGCATCGCCGGGCACTTTTGCAGGCGCTTCAAGATAAATCTGAGGCGTCTCGTCCGAATCTACTTCTCCAGTATTTTTGATCTTGAAGGATATGTCCGCGCCGCCACCTGTCGCAGGCTGGACGGTAAGATCGGAGTATTCGAACTGCGTGTATGAAAGTCCGAAGCCGAAGGCAAACAGCGGGTCTTTTCCCTGGCGGTCCAACCAGCGATATCCCACGAAGATTCCTTCAGAAAAAACCGTCTTGCCATCCACGCCTTTACCTGTGCGCTCTGGATACGCAGGGTCAGCGGCAGGCATGTCTTCCGCGCGGCGCGGCCAGGTAAACGGCAGACGCCCGGCAGGACTGGTCTTACCCAGCAGCACATCCGCAGCCGCCCAGCCGCCTTCGTCGCCGGGCCACCACATCAGCAATACGGCCTTCACCTTTCCAAGCCACGGCATGGCAATCGGCTGACAGACATTCAGCACTACGATGGTGTCAGGATTGACGGACGCCACATCCTCAATGAGCTTGTCCTGATCGCCGGGCAAGGCAAAGCCGGGCCGCCCCCTGCTCCACGCAAACACGATAGCGGTTCTAGAATCGCGAGCCGCGGCAATGGCGGCGGCATAGTTGGCCGCACGTTCTTCCGGAGTAACCCAGGCAAGCCGTACCTGAGCAGGGTTGCCGGAGGTATCCGGCGTGACTTCTACTGCAATGCTATGTGGACCGGCGCTCAGTGGAAGCTCGACGCGAAAATTGTCCAAGCCATCCGTGGTGGGAAGAATGTTGTCCTGTCCCGCCTGCGTAATCGTACCGTGAATCCACATCATGCCCACATGCGCCACACGCCTGCCATCTACGATGAGGTTCGCGTAACAGCCGAGAACCTGAAGATGAAGACGGTAGTCACCAGTCGACGGAACCGTAAGCGCGCCGCGCCACGTCACCGTGGTATCAGGCGGCAATGCCGTACCCCGTTTGCTGGTAAAGTCAATCTGCATGGCCACGCTGCCTGCGCTTGACGAACCGGCATCCGTGCTTTGCGCCAGGCCTGGGCTGCCATCGTGCGAGAGATACTTTGCCGGAATTGCTGTTCCATCCATGTCGTTGGCTATGGCAAAGTTCATATGCACGTTCGGAGCGTCGGCGGTCAATTGCCGGAGCGCCTGTAACGCGCCGATCTCACGCTCTGGAAGTCCGACCGCCTTTTCGCCGGTAAGTCCGGCTGCTATTGTCTGCCGTGCTCCAGGACCAATCAAGGCAAGCGACTGAAGACTCTTTGCCGAGAGCGGCAGAATATGATCTTCATTCTTGAGCAATACAGCCGCATCCTCCCCGGTCTTGCGAATAATCTTCGCCGTGGCCTCGACGTCTAAAGGGGTGATCGCATGCTTCGATTTGCCGTCGAGCAAGCCGAACCGGTCCATCTGAAAAAGAATGCGTCTGGCAGCTCGATTAATAACATCTTCACTCAATGCGCCGGATTGAACCATACGCTTCAGGTCGGTTACCGGTCTGGTCGAGTCCTGCGGCCAGCGCGCATCACTCTCCGGCTCTTCGGGAAGATGCCAGGGAACTGCATCCACAGCTTTGATCGCACCGGGCTTTTCAAGAGGCGCTAGAGGCAGAGGCATATCGAAAAAGAACTGCGGCGTAGACAGTGTAGACGGCAACGGCCCAGGCATCTCCATATCCACGCCCGCCTTGATAAAGTCCGTGCCATGGATTGCTCCCCAGTCCGACGTGACAAAGCCTTTGAAGCCCATCTCCTGCCTCAGAATTCTGTTCAAAGTAACTTCATTCCCGCAGGAGTACAAGCCGTTGACCTTGTTGTAGGAGCACATGATCGAGGAGACGCCGGCCTCAATCGCGTCGGCAAACGGCGCTGCGTAGATCTCGTGCAGCGCCTGCGGATCTACAAAAACATTCATGCCGTCCGTGTCGTAAGCAATGTAATGCTTGGCCTGCGCCATGATGCCTTCGCCCTGCACGCCACGGATAAATGCTGCTCCGATCCTGCCCGTCAGCACAGGGTCTTCGCCATACGTGTTGTAGCCGCGGCTGTAACGGAAGTCGCGATTGATGTTGATGAAGGGCTGGAGAACGACATCCATGCCCTGAGCGCGCGCTTCATGCGCAACCAGAACGCCATTCGCGCGGGCGTCATCTACGCTAAAGGTTGCGGCAAGGCCCATCGTCGAGACAGGCGCGGCAGAAGGCACGCGCGTCAGTACGCCAGGAGGACCATCTGCCAGACGAAGCGATGGAATACCCAGACGCGGAATCGCCTGCAAATAGCCCGCCTCTCCTTGATCCGTACTGGCATCTTCGCCAATGCCGTGAAGCAGGCTGATTTTTTCGTCGAGGGTCATTTGTTGTAGCAGCCGTTCAACACGGATATCTCCAGTAACTGCTGGAGCCGTACTCTGGGCAAATATATTGCCCACCATGCCAAGAACTAATAGAACAGTGGTAATTTGAATAGATTCACGGTTCATAACGTAATTCAATCACCAAAGATAAGTACGTTGACGCTCCACGGCGGCAGCACGGCGTGAAATACATCTTTCCATGGCCCGAATTTTGTCTGTGCAGGCCCTGTTGACCAGTTACCATGACGGGTCTGGTCATACTGCGCCCTTCCATATGTCCACTGCCGCACAGAAAAGCCTGCATCCTGGTTCTCAAGACGCACAGGAACAACATGGCCCCGGTCTCGGTCGCGATTGATCAGAATCACTGCATGACTCTTTCCGTGAGTAGCAGCGTAACTAAGCAACCATGGAGCTCCTTGTAGATCCGGGTAAGTTTGCAGCATGTGTTCGCCTTCCGTTACGAAGCCGCTTTGAGCAAGTATCTGAAAGCCTCGCGCTGCCGGAACAAGGTCTCCCATCTTCAAACCTACATGCGTCTCCGTGGCTGCTGTCTGCTGTGCTGTGTATATCAGTGAGTTATTACCGCATCCCCACCAGTTATAGGCTGACTCCCCCTGGTCATCGTAGTTGGCAACCGTGCAAACGCCGGTCATTCCCTGAACCCACCAGGTTGCGTACGGTACCCCGGCCTGCATGTACTCTGCCAGTTGCGTAACCGCAAACATAGGGAATACTGCGCCCATTGTCTGTTTCGACCACCGGTTGCCTTCGACGGAACCATTCCATTCCGTAACCCAGATTGCATCCGGATTCTTCCCTGCATTCATCAGAGCCGTCTTCAACCATGAGAACTGGCCGCGTAATTGTAAGTTTGACGACACGCGCTCCGGATATATTGTATTTCCGTCCGTTATAGGATGAGTCATCGGATAATTATGAAAGACTATGGCGTCATACTTAGCTGAAATAAGAATCGGAATACTATATTCCGTAGTCCATGAATAGACATTGAGCGCGATAGGAACAGCTATCTTAATCGCCGGATCCACGGCCTTCATGGCATCATAGAAGGCAGGCTCATAGGTCACATAACTTACTCCCGTATTCGGGTTAGGGTGCAGGTCCATCTCCGTAGTTTTGGAATAGACCTCGTTTCCTATCTCCCAGTATTTAATGCCGTAGCGCTTTGTGAGATTTGCATAGCGCACGAGATCCGCGCCGTTCTTGACCGGATCGCCAGGGGCGTTGCATGCGGGTGGATTCGTGCCATAGTTGACCGTATAACCAAGGTTCTGCCCAAGCGGTTGCGCAACCATGGGAATGAAGGTATCCATCGTATTCCTGGTTTCGATATTCAGAGCAGGAGCGGTCTCTCCTGAATGTCCATAGACACAAGTGGGACCGCCACGCCAATTCGATTCATCCGCTGTAATACCTCCATAACTTCCTGCATACCTGACCGATGTAAATCCTCCAGCTTTCATGCCTTTCTTCAAGGCGGATAACATTTGCGGAGTTGAGATGTCCTGGTTGAAGTCTGCATAGCCAAGCACATCTCTGTGGATCGTGCCCAGACGGGACGCGCTGACATATATTCCACCGGCAGGAACAGGCGGCAGCTCGGGAGAAAAATCACGGGCCGTCTCAGAATCCGTCCACGCTTCGTTAGCTACGAGCGCCTTGGCAAGCGCCATCTTTCCCGCAGCCGCAGAACCGGGAAATAACTTGTAGTAGAAGACCCAATCGTCCAGCGCGCCCGTATAGCTTCCATGTTCGGCCAGAGTTCCGTCAACGTAGAGTTTTTCGATGCCGTCATTCCAGGTAAACACCACGCGATGCCAGTTACTGGAATCAAATCCACATTTGCGCAGAAGATGCGATTCGTTGTCTGAGCTTACGAGGTTGCCGGTGAAACAGATACTATCTCCGGCAGAGACTCCGAGAGAGACCTCGGAGTGACGGTCCAGCGCACTCAGCATCAGAGCCGTTTCTTCGGACTGCGTAGCATCGGGATTCACCCATGCGGCAACTGTTCCCTGATGCTTATTCATCAGGATGTCCTGATTCTCCACAAAGTCAGACCCTGCGCGCGAGACGGCTGCTGTCTCCCCGTCTGGCACAGGTCCCGAAGCACCGCCGACGATCGCACCAGTTCCCCAGGTGTGATTTTCCCTGCTTAGATCCCAGCGGCCTGCGTAGTCATAGATTTGTATCGGATCACCGCTTTCGCACAAGGCCCAGTAAGCATAGACTCCGCGCTCGGTCTTGTAGAACTGGTCGTATCTGGACTGGCAGGCGTTTGGAGCAGGAACCTCGAAGCTGGACGACGGAGGCATAGCCTCCGAGTGCTGATTGGCAGCGTTATGTACAGCAATCTGTCCAGACACGCTCGGAGCAATTGCAAGAGGAATTAAGAGCAATAGAGTAAATCTGGATTCGGACATCGATCTCACTTCTTAGACAACAGCATGAGCTTGGCGTACCTGGAAGCGATTCAGTAGAAAACTCTCGCGGCGTGATGCTCATGCTTCGAGCATCACGCCACAGGAGGTAGTTAGAAGGAGAACTTCAGCGAAACCTCCGACACGCGCCGGCCTGCCTTGAGCGTAGGTACGCCGAACTCACTGCCCGCCACTGGCGAATTGGCGTTGGGAAGAGCAACCGCATTCCCTGGCGTGTCGCCCGCAAGCGTTATCATGTACTCGTTTCCGCGCACCGAGTTGAAGGACTTCAGAGGATGATTGAGGAAGTTGAACGCGGAATAGCGCAACTGTATCGACCTCACATCACCCATGTGAAACTCCTTCTGCAAACTAAGATCGGAGTTGAAGTATTTCGGGCCACGCATGTCGGGATAGAAGCTCCATCCGTTGGTAATCGGCCCCTGCGCGGTCTGAGGGTTGAAGGTAAAGCAGTTGCCGTTGATGTATTGTCCGCTCTTACGTCCTGAGCGCGGATCGCACCTGAGAGTCGGCATAAAGGTAATGTCGGTAGTTCCCATCAGGACAGCATTCGACGCCGTGATCGGCGGCGCTCCATTGCCACCTGTGTAGGCATCCCCTGACAGATAGAGAATCGCACCATAGTTCGGCGAGTTAGCGGCCTGCATGTTCTGGCCGCTCTGTACGCTGGTGATTCCTGATATCTCCCATCCGTTTATAAATCCGCCTGCCAGCTTCGAGCTCACTACCCTACCTACTGAGTAGGAGTAGTTGGCGTTGAAGATATGCGGACGGTTGAACGGCGTAATGCCGTAGTTTGCGCGCAGGTTGGTAGGATCGATGGAGTTGCCGCCGCCGTTCTCCGATCCTGCAATGCCGAGCGACTTACCCCAGGTGTAGTTGAACCCATAGCGCAGCCGGCCCGTCTGGCGTTGCAGAACTATCTGTAGACCGTTGAAGTTCGAGTAGGCAACATGATGAGGCACGTTGATGTATTTATAGTTATTCACGCTTCCGTAGGGACTGGCTATCTGTTTTCCACTCGCTGGATCGTAGGGGTTCGAGCCGTACTTCCTGTAAGAATCAACTGTTACTGAATTCATGTTCGCAACGGTATACGGCGTTGGAACTACGCCGTTGACAGGAGCGTAAAGCGCGCCCCAGGGCATGGCGTTTATGTTGTCCAGCGCGGCGCCGCTGCCACTCTGGTCTCCGGTATTGAATAGATTGCTGGTGTGGTTGCCGATGTAGGCGATCTCTAACTGCGTCCGGAACGGAATCGCCTGATCGAATACCAGCGAGTAGGTTTGCGTCATTGCCTGATTGTTGTCTTTCGGGTCCAGACCGGCGGCGTTCATGTCGTCTGAATATATCGTCCCGGCATTGGCTCCCATCTGCTGCTTGGAGATGGCTTCGAGCGACACGCCGCCTTGTCCCTGGAGCTGGCTGACGGCCCTGACTCCCTGAGAGACCTGCGCCGCTGCCGCTACGTCGTTATAGGAGTCGTGGTAGCGATACTGCCCGTAACCTCCGCGAATCACCGTCTTACTTCTGCCTGTAACATCCCACGCAAAGCCTACTCTCGGCTCAACAAAAGCCCAGCGGGACTTTACGCCCGAGACAGGCACGGAGGAATCAAGCGTGTGCCAGATGAAACCAGGCATGGGCAAAGCATCGCTGGCTTTTTGGTTGAGGGTGGATGGATCGAAGATCGCGATGCCCAGGCCGTGCCGGTCGTTCCATGTTCCAAGATGCTCCAGGCGGACACCGACGTTCACTGTCAGCGACTTGCGGAACTTCCAGCTATCCGTAACGTAACCGTCAATGTTCCAGTAGAACAGGTCCGTGGCCGGAGTAAAGTTCTGCTGCGCCCATGCGCCGAAGATACCTTCCATCTCGTTGGCGAGATAGTTTTCGCTGCCGTAGATCTTGCTCCCATCAAGATCGGTGATAGAGCACCAGGGTGCCCAGCCACAATTGGCAGTAACCATGTAATAAGCAGAGAGCGCGCCATTCGACGGAAGCGGCGTATTTACCTGGCGCTGGTTGTTCGTCACCTGCTCCAGATAGACGCCTGCCTTCAGTTCGTGCTTGCCCAATAGTTTGGTAAAGTCGTCACTCACATTGGGAAGCAGCTTCTTGTTGTAGAGATTGCCGTTGCTGAAGTCGGGCGGCGCGAGTATCGGCATGCCGTCGGGCATCCAATCCAGAAATTGAGGCAGCTCCGTGCTGCCGCTGGTCTGGTATGCGCCAAAGTAGGGATAGCCGGTGGCGCCTGCCTCCAGAGCCGATCTATCTTTCGGCTTGAGCTGGAAGTTCGAATAGGTGAGCGACGCGGCCAGCATATTCGTAGTTGTGGGCGAAAGAATCATGGTAAGGTTGACGGTCGCGCTCTGCGCATTTGTCGTGCTTACCAGGCCGCCTCCAGGCGTGTTTACGCCACCGTGGTAGGCCGACGAGGGAGAATAAAAAGGCGCCTGCGGCTGATACGACACGCCCGGCTCGGCAGAGTAGCGGACAAAGAGCTTGTACTTATCCGAAAAGGCAAAGTCAACCCTTCCTACAGCCTGCCACATATCTGCGGCAACCAGGTTTTGAGCCAGGTAGTTATAACTGCCGTTGCTCGGCATGCTCGGCGAAGGGAGACGGTCGAACAGAATCCTGGCGCCGGGGTCCAACCAGGCTGAGATATCTCCGTTGGTGACGGCGCTGCCATCCCGTGCCTGCGTCGGCACCAGTTTCAGGTTCTGATAGGTATTGTTGTTGACGTTGGGCCCCAGGTAATTGGCTATCTCCGTGGCGCTGAAGTCGCCATTTTTCATGTTATCCGTAGGCACCAGAGCATGAATGATGGCTTGACTCGCGCTGCCATAGGCGTAGGTATTGCGCTGCGCGTAATCTTCAATTCCCGCAAAAAATGTAGCTCGCTTGCTATGAGCAAACCGGGTGCCCGGAATGCGAATGGGACCGCCAAGATAAAATCCGGGATAGACATAGCGATCGGGCGGCTTGGTATAACCGAGAGTGCTTGCCATCCAATCGGTGGAGTTCAACTGCGAGGTGCGCGCGTAGGTGTACAGAGCGCCGTGAAACTGATCGGTGCCCGCCTTGGTGACCGCATTGATTACAACCGGACCGTTCGACTGCTCTGCGGTGAAGTTGCCGGTCAGAACCTTCACTTCACTGACCATGTCGTAGTTGACGTTTTGCAGCGATCCCGCCTGAGCGCCCGGGTCTGTCAGGTTGGTGCCGTCCCACTTCAGCACCGTGCCGGAGATAGGAGTGCCGTCCGCGGAGTAGGAGCCGATGGAGCCTCCCGGAGAGACCACCCCGGGATCATAGGCGCTGTTGGCGACCCGCTGCTGCCCTGGCTGGTTCGCAATGGCGAAGCCCGGCAGTATCTTAACCAGTTCCGTCACGTCGCGGCCCTGCACGGCCAGATGTTTAATATCGTTTGCCGTAATCAGCGCCGAGGTTTCTCCGCTGGTTGTATCGATGCGCTGAGCATCGGCAGTCACAACCACCGCCGCGCTTGCGGAGCTGACATCGAGAGCAATATCGTTCAAGGCGCGCGAGTCGCCTGGGTATACGTGATATCCCTTCAGCACGTAGCTTGCAAAGCCGGACGCACTGACCGTGATGTTATAGTCGCCGCTCGGAACAGCGGGAAAGGTAAACACGCCGGAATCGTTGGTGACGACGTAGCGCACGTCGCCGGAACCAGCATTCTTCAATTCGACTTTGGCGCGAGGAATGATCGCTCCGGTAGCGTCGTGGACGATGCCGCTGATAGTAGCCATAGGATTTTGCGCTCTCGTCCAGGTTGCGGACAAGAGAACAAGCGCCGTCAAAACGAAGACCCTTACAGCAGCCTTGACCGGTTTCGTGTGCAGTAGCGAATTCATGTTCTTCATGGTCTCCTTCAAGTTTGCAGGGCTGATACGTTGACTCGGGCCGGAGATGTGGACAAGTCCACATCTCCGGCCTCACCTTCTACTGCACGGTTACGGTTACCGGGAACTGTGACACGTTTCCGTTGTTCGTAGCTGTGACGGTGATGTTGTAGGTTCCGGCAGGCGTGGTAGTGCTACAGGAAGAAGCTCCGCCGCCGCATCCGCCGATCGCCAAGGCACCGGCAAATCCAGCGGCCACGATCAGGAGCATCGCCATATAGCGCTTCCACTGACGCAGACCCTTCCGCCGGAATCGCAGCACGCCGCCGAAGAGTCCCGGCAGCAGGATGCAAAGCACAGGCAGCAGGCTCCTGCCCATAGGCATCGGAGGCGAAGAGGTAAGCAAACGGCACGCGCCATAGGTAGAGATTGTCAGTGTCGCGCCGACCGCCGCGCCAGACGAATCAAACGTCAGCGAATAGGGGGTAAAGGAGCAGCTCATGCCCTGCGGAAGTCCCTGACAGCCGAGCATCGCCGTGCCTTGATAGCCATCCTGCGGAGCGATGGTCAGCGGCAGGGTTCCCGTGCCGTTCGTAACCGTAACCGCCGTCTGCGTATCTGAGCTGAGAGCCAGGCTGGAGACTCCGACCGACACTGTCGCGGCATCTGATGTAGACGGCGCGAACGTGCCTGTCGGATCGTTGAACTGCGCGGTAATGATGTACGTTCCGGCAGCCAGGCTGCTGGTCTGGTAGGTCGCCTGGCCATTAACGACATATCCCGTGCCCATCACCGTGGTTCCGTTCAGGAAGGTAACGGTTCCGGCGTAATCGGGCAGAGTTGGAGTCATGACCGCCGTGAACGTCACCACCTGATTGGGAAGTGGCCCTGCCGGAGAGAAGGTGAGACTGGTAATTGTCGCCAGGCCGGTGGACACATCCACCGGGAACGAAACCTGGGAAGAGGAGTTGAGGCTATCGCCCGAGTAGACAAGCGTGATCGTGTGCGTGCCGGCGCTCATGCTGCTGCTGTCAATCGAGAGGGCAGCCATGCCGTTGGCGTCGAGCGCTACGGGAGTCCCCATCGGAGAGCCTCCCGGATAGGCTCCGTCGTAGGCAGCCACGGCTCCCCCGGGAATGCCGGAGGCCCCAACCTGAGAGACCTTCACAGTCACGCCAATTGCATCTCCTGCGTTCACTGACGAAGGAGGCGTAGCCGTCAAGGCTGTCTGTGTCGCGACGGAGGAGACAGAAGTTACCTCCACCGTAGCCGATCCCGTAGAGACTGCGTTGGTGCTATCGCCCGAGTAGGCAGCCTCCAGAGTGTTCGAACCTGTGGGCAGAGTTCCGGCAGGAAACGTCACTGTCACCGCACCGCCGGAGAGCGTCGCCGTGGCGGGGCTGCCGGTCACCGGAGAACCGTTGTTCTTGAAGGTCACCGTCCCGGTAGGAACGCCGGTTCCGCCGTTCTGCTGCACGACTGTCACCGTCACCGAGATTGGCGTTGCCGCCGTCGGTGCGGCAGGCGAGACGTTGCTGATCGCCGTCGTTGTCGCCACGGCGCTGATCGTCACCGAGGCTGGCGCCGCCGCCGTCGAGTCGGAGCCTGCATAGCCTCCATCGCCGCTGTAAGCGGCCGTGAAGTCATGCGTGCCCACTGTCAGAGTGTTGACCATTGTGCTCGCAGCGCCGCTGGTGACCGTCACCGGACCGTACTGCGTGCCGGTGGTTGTGTCGGTAAAGGTTACGGTCCCGCCCGTGACGGGAGTGGCGGTTCCATCCGAAACCGTAGCCGCCAGGGTGATTTCGTCTCCGACCGTCGCGGTGGGCGGAGACGCCGTCATCGCCGTAGCCGTTACCGTAAACTCTCCGACCTCAACGGTGACAGGCAAGGCAGTGGAATCCGATGCGTTGTAGATTGTCGCGTCCTGCGTTCCGCCCGAGTAGGCAGCCGTAACGGTGTACGTGCCCGCCGCCGGAGGAGTGTACGGCGTGCTGGCCACGCCGCTGCTGGATACCGCTACCGAGTCAATCGTCGCCGTTGCCGTTCCGTCGCTGATCGAGAAGGTCACGGTCCCGGCAGAGGGCGGAGCCGTTCCAGCCGACGTGGGCACCGTCACCGTCGCCGTCAGCGTGGTCGAACTGCCCGTGCTGACCTGCGTGGGAGAGGCGTTGACGCTGGTTGACGTGTCTACGGTCGTCATCTCGGCCGTCATCAGTACCGTGACGCTCCAGGGCGGCAGCGTCGCCGTATAGCTTCCGCCCGAATAAGTATCGGTGGAGGTGGCCGGGTCTACCTCCCAGTTGGCGGCGACGCCGCTCAGCGCGATCGGAGCCGACTGATCGTACTGCGCCTTACCATAGGTGTACAGCGCCACAATACCGGCGTCTTTGCCAGTGAGCGTGACCGGAACCGTATGGGCGGCCTGGTCGCGATTGATCAGAATCACGCCGTAATCCGTGCCGTGCGTGGCCGCGTAGCTGAGCAGCCAGGGAGCGCCGCTCATATCGTTCCAGGTCTCCAGCATGGACTCGCCTTCGGTGACGAAGCCGCTCTCGGAGAGCAGTTGGAAGGCGCGCGCCGCAGGCGTTATGTCTCCCTTCTGCATCCCAATGTTTGTGTCCGTGGAGGCCGACTTCTGCCCTGTGTAAACCAGGGCCCCATTCCCGCAATGGACGTTGTTGTACCAGTTATAGGCGGCGTTGCCGCTCGTGTCGAAGTTGTCCGGCGAGCAGACGCCGGTCTCGCCCTGCGCCCACCAGGTGGCGTACTGCACGCCTGCGCGCATGTACTCCGCCAACTGCTGCGTTGCAAACAGCGGCATCACCGCGCCCAGCGTCTGCGTGGACCACTTATCGCCGCCCGCCTGTCCGTTCCATTCCGTGACCCAGATCGAATCCGGCGTCTTGCCTGCGCTCAATAGCGCCGTCTGCACCTGCTTGAGGCCGCCCCGTACCCTGCTCGCGTTGGCGGTTACACGGTCGTTATACAGCGTATCTCCATCCGAAATCGGGTCTTTCATGGGATAGTTGTGAAAAACCACCGCATCGTAAGAACTGGCATTGGCCATCGCTGGCAGCGAGAAGAAGTTGTTCCAGTAGTAAGGGCCGAAGGCAACCGGTATGCCGATCTTGATGCTGGAATCAACCGCCTTCATGGCGGTATAGAACCCCGGTTCGTGCGTGGCGTAGGTCGATGGCGTCGTCGATGCCGGCGACGAGCATCCGGTATCATAGGCGCATTCGTTGTATCCGGCGTTATCGGAGTTCAGGTCCATCATGGTGGTGTCGGAGTACTGCTCGTTGCCGATCTCCCAGTACTTGATCCCGTAACCCTTCGTGCTATTGGCGTAAGTCACCAGATTGGCGCCATTGACGGTCGGATCGCCACCGCTCGTACAGGCCGGATTCGATCCGTAGTTGACCGTGAATCCGACGTCCAGGCCAAGCGCCTGGGCGATCGGCAGATAAGTGTCGATACTGTTGTTGGTTGGTCCGTTGCTGACTCCGCCGGTGAGATTGTGTGCCGAACCGGATGGTCCGGTCGTGCCCGGCCCGGGGCTGGCGGGCTTGCAGTATTGCCCCGTTTGCCAGTCTTCCCAGTCTGCGTTGAGTCCTCCAAAGCTGTTGGCATAGCGCAGCGAAGTGACTCCGGCTTTGCCCATCCCGGCGGTTAAAGCGTTGGCCTGATCGGCGGTGGAGATGTCCTGATTGACGTCGGCATAGCCCAGCACGTCTTTGTGGATCGTTCCCAGCTTGTTCGACGCATCGATATAGACGCCCCCGGTTGGGATGGTGGGAAATGCCGGCGCGAAGTCCGCAGCAACCTGATCGGCGCTCCAGGCCTCGTTCGCGACGAGCGTCTTGGCCAGGCTCATCGGGGGCTGCCACGACCAATTGTCAAATAGCGTAGTGTTGTAGTCGTCGTTGAATAAATTGCCGCTGTAGGTGCCGGTAGCAGCCTGAACGCCGTCTACATACAGCGTATGAGTCCCGCCGTTCCACGTGTAGACCACACGATGCCATGCAGCCGGATCGAAATTGCAGGCCCGAATCGTATAACCTGCTCCGTGCGATTCGGTGAAATCCCCGCTGAAACAGGCGGTGCTCGTACCGGTATCGTAACCAACGCCGATGGTAATGCCGGCAGTAGTGTGCACCGCATCGCTAAATACAATTGCAGGCACCGCGCTGGCGTCGTCCCAGGCGGAGCCTATAATCCACGTTGCCACTGTGCCCTGTTTGTTGTTGAGCAACATGCCCATGTTGGTAACGTAGTTCACGTTGCCGTCGCCAGGATTCTGCATACCTGTCTCGCCATCACCTACCGGACCGGTAACGCCTGGTACCAGGTTGCCAGCCTCCCAGTGAGTAACACCACTGGTGGTCGCGGCGTGACCGAAATTCTGGCCTCCGGCGTAATCGTAGATATCGATAGCGCTGGTGGCGGTCTGCCCGGTACCAGCCGGGTACTCGCACAAACCCCAGAAGGCGTAGACGCCGGGTTCGTTCATGTAGAAGCGGTCGTAGAGCGACTGGCAGGCATCTGCCGCCGGTGGAGTGAAACTCGATCCCGATGGGGCCGAGGGCAGGGTCTGCCCATTCGCCCAGCCACAGGCCACAAAGACAACAAGCAAGTTCATCAATACTCGTGCAACTATCCGATGCATATTTCTCCCTATGGACGTGTGATATGCTCGCAACGTCGAGTTGTGGTCAGCAATGATTCCGAGAGCATCTCCATCGTTGCCAAGCAGTTTGCTCCGGTACGATAATGTAACCCAAACCAGATCAGGCATAGCTGGCATCGGCGCTCAGGCCGCCACCAGATTGCAAGGAGGTTTCAGGCTGCGTTTTTGAACTACAATTGCGGTATAGCTTTCCAGATGCGCGGTGTCTAGGTTCGCTACGGCACAATACGCAACGAAGCTATTAAACCGTTCGTTTTCAGCGATGTAATATCAGGGTATGGTACCAGGTCCATCGAAGCGACGAGAGCTGCAAAATGCAGGTAAGGCCCAATAAGACAGAATCGAGCCATCCGGACAGCAGAGTCGTGGATAGCGATCTCATCTCGAATACCCTGGAAGAGATCCTCGATAGCGCTCCCTTCCGCTCAAGCAGGCAATGCCAGGATCTCTTCCGCTATATTGTCGTCCACAGCATGGCCCACGACGATCGATCGCTCAAAGAGCGGATTATCGGCTGTGAGGTCTTTGGGCGGCCGCTGGATTACAACACGTCGGACGATCCCGTGGTGAGAATACGGATAGGAGATGTTAGAAAACGCCTTGCGCTTTTCTACCAGACTCTTCCTCATACCGCCCAGGTAAAGATCAACGTGCCGAGCGGCTCGTATCGTGCTGTATTTCAACCTCTTGATACGCTTGAGGAGCAGGAATTCGAGAGGAGTTCTGCGCTAACCGAAGCAGACGCCTCGCATCTATACGACGAGGCGCAAAAATCCGATAAAGATAATATGCCGCTGCTTACGGTTCTCCCCTCCATGCGAGAGCCTCGCATAGATGCAGAACCATCCAAGTCCGCCAGGCTCTTGCCGCCGAAGAGGTCTTTGCTGAGCCGTCTTCTGTTTCTTATTGGTCTTCTTGTAGTTATTGCTCTTTTGATGGCCGTTCTCTGGCGCCACTGGCAGCAAACGTCGAGCCCGTTCAACGCCTTCTGGAGTCCGATCACATCCGCGCCAAAGACACCAATTATCTATGTCCCGACCAATGCGGTCTATTTCCTGAACGAGGAAAAGACGTCTCCTCCGCCAGCCGATAGCTGGAATCTTTTGCCCCAGGTTCTTCCCGGAAAGAAAATTGAGGTGAACGATTTTCTCCCCAACGAGACGGGTTACGTCTCGAAGGGAGACGCGGCGGCGTTGTCATCGATCGTATCGATGCTTACGAACTTCAAGAAACCATTTGACATCCGTTTCAGCAACGATATTGCTGTCAGCGACTTACATCTGTCTCCCGCCATCCTGCTTGGCGGTTTCAACAACGTCTGGTCGCTTCAGATGGACGACAAGCTCCCTTTTGTCTTCAAACGTCCTCAGACGATTCAGCAAGCCGATTCGCCTTACCGTTCCTGGACAACTGCTCATGACAGCCACGGAAATACAACTGTGGACTATGCATTGGTCTCTCGCCAGATAAGTTCCTCAAAAGGCCAGGTTATGTTGACGATTGCAGGCGTTGAGATGCTGGGAACGCGGGCGGCGGCGGAGTTCGTCAGTGATCCGGTGCGCATGAACCAGGCACTCAAGCAGCTTCCCCGCCGCTGGCAAGACAAGAACCTTCAACTGCTGCTGCGCTGCCATGCCACCGACGAACTGCCGACCTCGACAGAGGTTATCGCATATCGTGCATGGTAAGTCCCGATGATCCAAGGTCGTAAGTGCTTAACTTTATTGTTCCCGCCTGATCAGCAAGGAGTCGCTATTCGTATTCCCTAAATAGCGATAGCAGGCTGTCGAACCATGGCCTTCTATATCTACTTCCTGCCGCACCTTCATCGCTACCAGTATTTGCCGTATCCGCTCATAACCGACTCCAGGAGATATCCTGCGAATATCTGCGATGCGAAACGATCCGGCCTGACGTCTGATTGCCTGCACGACTCCATCGGACTTCTCGCCTCTCAACAAAGCGGTTTGATCCATGCACTCTTCAAGCTCTTTGTAGGCGGCTCTCAGGATGAACAGTACATAATTTATATAGGGCCAGGGATCGTGTTGCCCCTCATGCCATCCCCGCGAGCTTAGTTCCAGAGTCTCGTAGAAGCGCTCTTTGTTTTGCTCCATAAGCCTTTCGATGCTGATGTAACGGCCAGCCTCATATCCGAGCTGGTACAACTGTAGAAGCAGAAGCAAACGCGAGACACGGCCATTCGCATTCTGTAAGGAACAAACGCAGATATAGTCCAGATTGAATCCGGCCAGTGCAATCAGCGGATGAACCCATCGCTCTTGAATACAATTCCGCCAAAGCTGAATCAACTGTAGCAAGGACTCGGGGGGCTGGGCTACTGAGACTTTCTTATACCTTATCCGCCGCTGGCTACCTGGATATTTAGAGATGATATTGCCATCTTTTATTATGTACTGATCGACAGCCAGAATTTCCCCGGAACATATCCGATGAAAAAGCTGAATCAATTCCTCTGAAACAGGATTCATTGTCGCGTATTGATGAATCAGTTCCAGAGCATTGCAATAACCTCTGATCGCTTCTTCATTACGGTTTTTTAGCGGCGACGAGCCACACATCACTCTACCAATGCACTCCTGGGGAATCTCAACGCCGTCGAGTCTGCTGGAAGAAACAGCGCTTTCCATCAAGGTCTGTTCCTGCAGAACACGCAAAACCTTTGCTGAAGACACCGTAACCGAATCCTGTTTACCGCGAGCCTCGCCAAGATCGGCCAGGCTCCAGGAGATGGCTGCTGGAATAGCTTCAACACCGGTTGCGAACTGTTTCAACGTCATCATAAGTAATCCAAAAGAGTGCGAAGCTGTATTTGTTGATTATTGTTTCCTGTTGTTCTCAAAATTCGAGGTTGATTCTGCTACCTTTTCCTTTAGTTTGCGGCGGCAGTGGTGACGCGATGCGGAAATCATAAACCTCATGAGCAGTTTGTGCCGGGTCTGGAAGCATGAAAGCGATACTGTATTCTCCTGGCGTAAGCGGGGTTTGTGGAGTAAGTTTTACCCATGATGGGTCAGACAAACGGACTCTGGTGACAGAAACATCTTCATATACACGTCTTCTCTTAGGACTTAAGGCGCCTCCATACAATATCGATACGACACGGCGGTCCCTTTGTGGCTGAAGCCTGACAAGCCTGACGATACTCCGTAAAGATTCCAGATTTTTTCCGTATAACCTTACATAGAAGGCCGGGTTCGCACTGCTCTCTGCAACTCTGGCGTGGACTCCCATCAGGTCAATACTTGTGCGTGGACTCATAAAGAACAGGCGCCGCAACAGATTGCTTCCGTCATGGGAGTTATGCGTTATCAAGGAAGGCGGAATGAAGAGCAGAACAGGCTTCTCATCTACAACATCCAGGGCAAAGACAATTCCGGTCTGCGGAAGCGTGATTCCAGGAGCAATTACAAGCGGATCATCCTGCCCCTGCAGAACAGATGCGGAGCACAGTACAAGTACAAACAAGCCGCTCATAAAATGTTTCATCCGCACCTCCTGTCTTCTAGTCTTCGGATTGCCTTTGCTACATGCTCATGCGTCCTTGCCGGCAGGCCTCATAATGTATCGACTGTGATCGTCAATACTCCTTTGTAAGTTGCAGGCTGCACGGTTGAATTTTTCAGGTTGATATACATGAAAGCCGGGAACGACGTTCCTGCTGGAGCAAACACAGCATTGTAATAAAGCTGAGCGCCACAGCCGTTGTTGGAGGGAGGAGCAGGAGAATTCAAAGGAATCATAGCTCCTGTGTTTACGCGAACTTCAACGAAACTTCCAGGAATACTAGCTGTAGCTGGCGGGTCCGCTTGAAGGCCGCAGAAAGTGGAAAAGTCCACATAGATTGAAGCCGTTGTTGGACACGTCTGGGGAGCAGGTCCAGGCACGCAACTGAGATTGATTTGCAGATCGCCTCCCGGCACAAGCTGCCGATTTGCCAGATTAAAGTTGATGGAACTGGCAATTGTTACTGTCAGTGTCTGAGAATGTAGAGGCATCCTTCCCGCTCCAATAGCAAAGGCAAGCAGAAGCAAGGCAAACCGGTACGTTCTTATCATTCTCATGGTGTCACTCCTGGCCTGTAATGCCCTCGGCGTGGTTGCTAACTGCGGATGCCACGGTCCGATACGGCACATATGCCCCATACGTCTGGGTAGATGTTGATGTAGCACCATCCGTGGGCTTCTGTGAATTCACTGCCGATGGCGCAGGCGACAGCGTGGAGGCAGATGCCGATGCCGATGCTGCAGAAGCCGGAGCCGCAGGAAGTGACGGATGTGAATTCTGCGCCTGTCCCGTGACCTGCTGGTGCTCTTTGTAGATTTGCGCCGCGCCACGAGCTTTATTGGTCAACTTTACGACTATTGTTATTCCAGGCTCGTCATCTCCTGTCGATTCAATACGGCTCGGCGCGCTTATGACATCGTAGGTCAACTGAGTTGTCGACAGGCTGGGGATCACTGTGATGGCATGACTTTTTTTATTCTTTTCGCGCAGTTCGAAGTTCCCGTTCATATCCGTATAGATAAGAGCCTTGTCGATCTGAATCGCTATTCCTGAAACTGGCTGGTTATCTGGCGTAATAACCTGGCCGCGAACGGCAAAATCGCCGATTTTGATAGCAGGCATGTTACCAGTCCAGTTCGTCGAGTAAGAACTCAGAGAAGCACTCGCAATGTAGTAGCCTTTCCCGTAAGGATCGATGCTCTTGGATCCGCTGATGCTGATCCTGTTAGTGAGCTTGAATGTTCCGTTGAAGGAATAATTAGGCTGGTACGGCCTGGCGATGTTCGTGGGGATATAGGTCGTGTTATAGTACACGCCTGCGGTAATGCGATTGCTGAAATACTCGCCGCCATAAGTCATAAACGACTGGCCGTTCTCATGGACATAAGTTTGCCGTAAATTCCATTGCGGCGTAATTCGCTCCATGACAAAAACTGTTGACAGCTTCTGCATCGGAGCCAGCGAACTGTAAGAACGTCCGTAGCTTGCGCCCAGCATTGCATAGCGGGTAATACTACGCGACACGCTAACGGACTCTCCGTGAGAGCTCTGACCTCTGTATTTCGAATCGAAGTAGGTTCCACTTAGACTTGTTTTCAGCAACCGGAGGGTGGCGCCCGCCGAATCGGCCGTGTTGATGTCTCCCGCTTGATCCGCGCTGACGAACATGCTTGGAAAGGCCAGCAGATTTCGCCGCGATCCATGAATTTGCAGAAACCGGAAAGGATGGTAGTTTATAGAAACATTTTCCTTTACAGGCTCGCCGTACTGGAGGGTAGGAAGATATAACAAAGGTGTATTTCGCTTGCCGTATGCGACATACTCTGCGCGAAGATCGAGGCTGCGCCATCTTACAATCGCGCTAACTGCTCCATAACGGTTGTGCATGTTGCTCAGGCCAACGCTGGCGCTTAGCGTAGTGAAGTTGATGCCGGTGTTTCGCCGCGAACTCCACTGCACTCCCTCCATGATCGTGGAATGAGAGGATACCAATAACTGCTGCGTGAAACGCCAATTTCTCATTTCTCCAGTCTTCCCATTGAATATCCAGAGTCCCGCCGCCCGTTGCGGATGCGCTCCACTAAAGAACTGGCCCTCAAAAAAATTTGAGATGCCGCCCAGGTATAAATGGCTGTCCGTCCTGCCATCTCGATAGGTTGTATCCATGCCGTAACCTGTCATAAAGACTGCTCGTCCGTTTGAAAACAGGTCCGTAGGCATGTAGATTGTTTGCAGCGTGTCACCCAGACTGTAGATGGTTCCGCGGTATGGACGGCGAATGACGCCTCCCACGCCCCAATCTCCATACATCGTTCCCCCGCCAAACTCCATAGTGTAGTTTTTAGTTTGCAGGGTTGCCCATCCACCCTGGGTTTGAGTGAACGAGGAAGTTCCTCCATTGAGGGTATAGACCGTTTGAGCCTGTGCGGCCCGCATGTGAATAAAAAAAGCAACGAGAAAAATCAACAACAAAAGCGAGGAAAGGATATCGTCTTTTCTCTTTTGTATCTTGAATACTTTCATTGCTCCGTCTTTCTTTCAATCTCTCATTTATTCAAGCCGGACTCTAACGAGAACCGGAACAATCCATCTCATGGCTTCTGCGATGGGCTGGAAACGGATGTAGCAGGAAACGGGTCGGACCGCGTGCCGGGCACGGCAGTGTTTACCGGCGCGGCAGATGCTGAAGTCTTTCCTGAGTCGCCTTCCTCTACGGTTACAGGAATTGAAATCTTGAAATGATCGAAATTCAGAACTATTTGCTCAAGAGCAAGATTTTTCAGAAAGTCAGTAGTGCTCAAATCTATATTTGTCGTCGTAGTTTCATGGGGGAACAGAGGATAGAGCCGCAAACGTATCTGATTGTCATGTAGTTGAGGAAAGCTGATCGTCGGACGCGCCAGCTTGCCGCCGCGGTTTTCTGCTACAACCTGCAATTTGTGCGCCACGGGATCGAATGTGACCTTCTGGATATTCACATCGTCCTTAGCAATAGTCTCTTTCTGATACATGTAGACGGAATGGCCAATTTGCGCGGCAACCTTGACGCCAGGATTGGGGTTTGCATCCATAAACGTGGCATAGATCATGCACCAGGCTGGATAGGAATCAGCCGAAACGGAAAAATATATATGGACACTGTCTTTGGGAGCTATACGGACGCCAGTCTTTGAAAATTTGACATGAATATGCGGATCAAGCCGCGAACGAACAACCTTTCTATCATCTCCTAGACGAAAGCTCACCGCTTCCAGAGTCACCACCTTAGGGTTGAGCGAATCATTCTTGAGTATAAGATCGCCCTTTCCTCCACCAGTAAACTTCGAAGACACAGGCGAGACTGTCTGAGCCACGGAGGCGACGCACCATGCAAAGACAATGAGCACGGTTACCATCTCTCTTGAAAATCTGAATCTACTCTTCATATTGCTGCACTCCTCGCCGGCTATCTAAAAACTCTCTCTGCGGAAGAAACCCTTCCGCAGAGAGAATATGGGTTTCATAAAGAACAACTACATCCAGCGAGCACTAGATCGCCGCCGCCGTGACGTAAACCACGCCCGTATATACAGCGCCGGGAGCGAGTGCTATGGGGTTATTTACAGTCGTGTCGACAAAAAGGTTCATGTCCACGCTGAACCAGCCAGAGGTGCCGTTGTCAGAGCTGTTGGCGGTAGGAGGAACCGAGTACATCGGGAGTACGGCAGCATAGCCCGCGAGGTTCGAGTTATAGGGGGTGTTAGTAGCGCTAAATGCCAACTGCGGTCCGGCATTCGCGATCTGACCAACCATATCTGTAGCAAGAATCGTGGCTCCGCTGCCATCGGTGGCCGTCATCGCATCGTTCGTTTCGAACCATGCGTCAACAACGATGGAGGTGACGTCGGTGTACGACGACAGATCCCAGGTTGTTGCAGCAGTCAGCGGCTGGGTGCCCTTGTTCAGCGCGCCCTTAATGAGCGTAAAGTCGATTTCGTTGGGAAGGGTTAGTGTGATGCCTTCGATTTTGCTTGCCACCAGCAGGGTCGATCCCTGAACCGTGCAAGGGTCAGTACCAGCAGCGCCGGTGCAATTCTTCGCATAGACGGTGGTGCCAGTAACTACTGGGTTTTGAGCAAAGGCAACAGCGGACAGAGCAACGAGGCCAACCAGTATAAGTAGCGACTTTTTCATTTGTTACATCTCCTTGTAGGATGGTTGATGTACATTGATGATCGAACTGCGCGCTACTGCTGCACAGCCCACAGTAGCTCTCACTGGACTTTAACGGTTACCGTTACAGTCTTCGGGGAGTAGTTAGCCGTATCGTCCGGCGTAAATACTGCTGTGAGAGTATTCGTCCCCACCGGCAGAACAGTTCCTGCCGCAGGAGAATAGCTAAATGTTCCCGGCACGCTGGCCGTCGCGTTCAACTGAGTTGCATCGAGCACGGCGCCAGCGGTCATTGCCGCCGGAGCCGCCCACGTAATCACCGGCGCAGCCTGCGTCACCTTCAATGTGTTGGTGACCGTCACTGTGGCATACGTGCTCGTGTCCGTCGGCGTAAACACCGCCGTCAACGCATTGCTTCCGGCAGGCAACACCACGCCCGCCGCCGGAGTGTACGCGAACGTACCCGCCACCTTCGAACTCGCGTTCAACTGCGTCGCGCTCAGAGCCGTCCCATACACAACCGACACTGGCGTAATCCAGGTGACCGTCGGCTGGCTCAGAGTCTTCACCGTCAACGGCACTGTCTTTGTTACTGTGTTGTAGTTCGCTGTATCCGCCGGGGTGAAGGTTACGCTCAGCGTCTGCGTCCCCGCCGTCTTCATCACCGTGCCCGCTGCTGGCGAATAGACGAACGTGCCCGGCACATCCGCCGTGGCGTTCAACTGCGCCGCACCCAGCGCCGTGCCTGTGGCCAGCGCCGCTGGTGTCCAGGTGATGACAGGATCAACTCCGGCTCCCTTCACCGTCAGCGAAACCGTCGCCGTCGCCGTCGCATAGTCCGTAGCATCCTCCGGCGTGAAGGTTACGCTCAGCGTCTGTGTTCCCACCGTATTCATCACAGTCCCCGCTGCCGGAGTGTAGGCAAA